>NZ_JBVIPA010000022.1:0-3870 GCF_055578365.1 Streptomyces sp. NPDC033131 | reverse complement strand
CCTCCCCTGCATAGGGGAGTCTTCCCCGTCGACCACAGCCGCCCCCTCCCCCCCCCTCCTCCCCCCCTCCCCCCCCCCTCCCCCCCCCCCCCCCCCCCCCCCCCCCCCCCCACCCGGTTGCGCGGCCGGCTCAGCGATAAACTGGGCCCCTTCCGTACGCGATCCAGCCGAAGGCCGCAGCATGAAAATCTCGCAACGTGCCCAGGCCGTCGCCCCCTTCTACGCCATGGAGTTCGGCAAGCATGCCGCGGCGCTGGAGGCCCGGGGCCACCACGTCGTCAAGCTCAGCCTCGGTGAGCCGGACTTCGGCGCGCCCGAGGCCGTACGGAACGCGATGCGCGAGGCCATGGACGGCCGGCCGATGACCTACACGGCGGCGCTCGGGCTGCCCGCCCTGCGGCAGGCGATCGCGCGCTTCTACCGGGACCGGCACGCAGTGGAGGTCGACCCCGCCCGGGTCGTCGTGACCGCGGGCGCCTCGGCCGCCCTGGTACTGGCCACGGCGGCCCTCGTCGACGCCGGCGACGAGGTGCTCATCGCGGACCCGTCGTATCCCTGCAACCGTCAGATCGTCGAGAGCTTCGGCGCGGACGTCACGCTCGTTCCCACCACGGTCGCGTCCCGCTTCCAGTTGAACGCCGCGTCGGTACGGGCGAGTTGGACGGACCGCACCCGCGGCGTCATGATCGCCACCCCGTCGAACCCGACGGGTACCTCCGTCCCGGCCGACGAGCTGGCGGCCATCTGCGAGTTCGCCCGCGAGCGCGACGCGTGGCGCATCGTGGACGAGATCTACCTCAACCTCGGCGACCACGACGCCCAGGGCGAGCCGCCGCGCAGCGCGCTGTCGTACGACCCCGACGCCATCGTCATCAACAGCTTCTCGAAGTACTTCGGCATGACCGGCTGGCGGCTGGGCTGGTGCGTCGTCCCCGAGGCCCTCGTGCCGGCGCTGGAGCGTCTGGCCCAGAACTACTTCCTGTGCGCATCCACTCCCGCGCAGCATGCGGCCCTGTCCTGCTTCACCCCGGAGTCCCTGGCGGTCTGCGAGGAACGGCGGGTCGAGTTCACCGAGCGGCGCGCGCTCGTCCTCGACGGCCTGACCCGGATCGGCCTGCCGGTCCCCGTCCCGCCCGACGGCGCGTTCTACGTCTACTTCGACGTCGCCCGCACCGGACTCACCTCATGGGAGTTCTGCGAACGCGCGCTCCAGGAGGCGCACGTGGCGCTCACCCCTGGCCGGGACTTCGGCGTCCGCACGGCGGACACCCACGTCCGCCTCTCCTACGCGGCGTCGGCCGACGACCTCCGCGAGGGAATCGCCCGCCTCGGGAAGTTCCTGGCCACGCTCGGGTAGGCGGCCGGCGGGTCGCCCCCATGCCCACCGCCACGCCGAGACCGACGGCGCCCGACCTTGAAGGTGACCGACGCTGCCTGAGCATCGATACTTCCCGTAGAGGTCAGAGGCTCATCTTCCAGTCTCACCAGGAGGTACCCATGAGGATGCTGATCAACGTCCCCGAGACCGTCGTCGCCGATGCGCTGCGTGGCCTGGCGGCCGCCCATCCCGAGTTGACCGTCGATGTCGAGAACCGGGTGATCGTACGGCGGGACGCCCCCGTGGCGGGGAAGGTCGCCCTGGTTTCCGGCGGTGGTTCGGGGCACGAGCCGCTGCACGGTGGCTTCGTGGGACCCGGGATGCTCTCCGCGGCCTGCCCCGGCGAGGTGTTCACGTCACCGGTACCGGACCAGATGGTGCGGGCGGCGGCGGCCGTGGACAGCGGTGCCGGTGTGCTGTTCATCGTGAAGAACTACACGGGTGACGTGCTCAACTTCGACATGGCGGCCGAACTCGCCGAGGACGAGGGCATCCAGGTCGCCAAGGTCCTGGTCGACGACGACGTGGCGGTCACCGACAGTCTGTACACCGCCGGGCGGCGCGGCACGGGGGCGACGCTCTTCGTGGAGAAGATCGCGGGGGCCGCGGCCGACGAGGGGCAGCCGCTGGAGCGGGTGCAGTCGATCGCCCGGCAGGTCAACGAGAACTCCCGCAGTTTCGGGGTCGCGCTGAGCGCCTGCAGCACGCCGGCCAAGGGCAGCCCGACCTTCGATCTGCCGCCCGGCGAGCTGGAGTTGGGCATCGGCATCCACGGCGAGCCCGGCCGGGAGCGGCGGCCGATGATGACCTCGCGGGAGATCGCCGACTTCTCGGTCGGCGCGATCCTGGACGACATGGCCCCGCGCAATCCCGTCCTCGTCCTGGTCAACGGCCTGGGCTCGACGCCACTGCTGGAGCTGTACGGCTTCAACGCCGAGGTGCAGCGGGTGCTCGCCGAGCGCGGAGTCGCCGTCGCCCGGATCCTCGTCGGCAACTACGTCACCTCCCTGGACATGGCCGGTGCCTCGGTCACCCTGTGCCAGATCGACGAGGAACTGCTGCGTCTGTGGGACGCGCCGGTGAAGACGGCGGGACTGCGCTGGGGAGTGTGAGCGGGCGAGGCCCAGCGGACACGACGTACCGACCACGCAAGGAGATCCAGTGCTCGACGCCGACTTCTTCCGCCGTTGGATGACGGCGACCGCCACGTCCGTCGACCGCGAGGCGGAACGGCTCACCGCCCTCGACTCGCCCATCGGGGACGCCGACCACGGCAGCAATCTGCGGCGCGGGTTCACCGCGGTGACCGCGGCGCTGGACAAGGAGGCACCGGACACGCCGGGGGCGGTCCTGATGCTCGCCGGTCGCACTCTCATCTCGACCGTCGGTGGCGCCTCGGGGCCGCTGTACGGCACGTTGCTGCGCCGCACCGGCAAGGCGCTCGGTGACGCCGGCGAGGTCAGCGAGGAGCGGTTCGCCGAGGCGCTGCGCGAGGGCGTGGACGCGGTCAGGACGCTCGGCGGAGCCGCGCCCGGCGACAAGACCATGATCGACGCCTTGGTGCCGGCCCTCGACGCGCTCGGCGACGGCTTCGCCGCGGCCCGGGCCGCCGCCGAGGAGGGCGCCCTGGCGACCACGCCGTTGCAGGCCCGCAAGGGACGGGCGAGTTACCTCGGGGAACGCAGCATCGGGCATCAGGATCCCGGTGCCACGTCGGCGTCGCTGCTCGTGGCGGGACTCGTGGAGGCGGCCGGTGAGTGACGGGAAGCTGGTCGGGATCGTGCTGGTGTCGCACAGCGCGGAGGTCGCCGCGTCGGTGGCCGAGTTGGCCAAGGGGCTGGTGGGTGGCGGCCCCGAGGTGCCCGTCGCCCCGGCGGGCGGCACCGAGGGCGGCGGGCTCGGTACCAGCGCGGAGCTGATCGCCGCCGCGGCCGCCGCCGTGGACCGGGGGGCCGGCGTCGCCGTCCTCACCGACCTCGGCAGCGCCGTCCTCACCGTGAAGGCCCTGCTCGCCGAGGGCGACGAACTCCCGGCCCACACCCGCCTGGTGGACGCCCCGTTCGTCGAGGGGGCGGTGGCCGCGGTCGTCACGGCGGCCACGGGAGCCGACCTCGCGGCGGTGGAGGCGGCGGCCGTGGAGGCGTACACGTACCGGAAGGTATGAGCCCCTTCGGACGGCTAGGGCCTGCCGGATCACGTCGCAGGACATCCGCGGCGCCTCATCGACGCAGGTAGGCGGGGCGTGGTACGTCGGGCGGCACGGCGGAGGAGGGCGTCGACGCGATGGCGGTTCCCCCGCTCGAGCGAAGTCGGGAGTGGGGGAGTCGGCAACCGACGAGAACGCCGCGGATCGGCGTGCCAGGCCCCGCGTCCGCGGCATGATCCGCCGGACAGGCCCTAGTAGTGCTTCGTTAGGTTCTCGTTCTGGTTCTGCGGGTTTTGAGGGGGTGGCCGCAGGTGATGCAGGTGCCGGTCCAGCACCTCAGTAGGTC
>NZ_JBVIPA010000021.1:0-163076 GCF_055578365.1 Streptomyces sp. NPDC033131 | reverse complement strand
GCAGCGTCTCCGACGCGGTCACGAACTCCCGCAGCGGATACCGCGACAGGACCGCGTCCACCTCCGGCGTCAACGCCGCCGCCAGGCGCGTCGCGACCGGCAGGGTGTCGTCGCGCAACATGTCCACGGCAGTCAGGACCGCCGTACGCTCCGGGCCCCGCGGCACGCCGGCCGCCGCCCGTTCGTACAGGTCGGCGCCCTCCTCGAGGACCAGCCCGGTGTCGATGCCGGCCGGAACCTTTATGCGCGCCGTGCGGCGCCAGGTGGTCAGCGGATCGCTCCACGCCTCGACGCGGTAGGTCCAGCGGCCCGGGGCGCCCGGGGTGACCTCGGCGCCCCAGCGATCGGTGCCGGGGGCCAGCTCCCGCATCGGCGTCCAGGGGCCGTGCCCGCCCTCCGGATCCGTCAGTACGACATTGCAGGCGACCGCGTCGTGGCCCTCGCGGAACACGGTCGCGGTGACCTCGAACGTCTCGTTCTCGACGGCCTTCGCCGGGCGCCTGCCGCACTCCACGGACGGCCGGACGTCCCGCACCGGAATGCGGCCGATCACCTGGGTCTGGTTCGAACTCATGAGTCACACCTCCGCCGTGCTCGAGGCCGGGCTCGTGGCCCGGCCGGGGATCCAAGCTGCGCCGGAAGGTGTCTACCTCCCCGCGGGGGAACGCCGGTCCGTGCTCGGCGGGCCCCGTCTGACCAGGGCCCGTGGGCCGGGCCGTTCGCTCTCCTCCTGGAGGTAGGCGACCAAGGTGGTCCGCAGATAGCGTTCGGCGGCGTCCGCGGCCTCGCGCGCGCAGCGTTTTCCCATGAGCACGCAGAGGGTGTAGCCCGAGTCCTCGAAAGTGGCGCGGATCCTGCGGTCGGCCGGGGCCGCGAGCATCCTGCGTTCCCACGCCCGATACCGTCGCAGTTGGCGGGCCACTTCGGCTTTGGCCGGCAGCAGCATGGTGCCGTTCACCTTCCAGGGGCTCGATGGCACGTCTCCCGACCGTCGGGCGGCGGCCGCGCGCGGACGCACACGGATCCGTTACGGGCATCGAGGTCTTCACACATGGTGCATGCGCAATGACTCAGCGTCTTGTTGGATCTTCAATCATCAGTGGGCCCCTCTCGCCTCGTCCGTCGCTCGTGTTGCACGAACGGCGTAGCCCACTCACTCTGTAGGTGACTCAGAAGCGATCAGTGCTCACGCTTCGTGTTCGGGGCCCATGCCCCGCAGGGGGTGAGGGGAAGCGAGAGCTTCGCCGGTGAGGAGCCAACGACGATGAAGACCGCATCGCCCTGCTACTACCACCTCGACGTGGAGGTCGGCCCGGAACGGGTCGGACAGGTCAGGCGCATCCTGGCCGCCCACCTCCGGTACTGGGACCTGGAGATCCTGGTCGAACCCGTCTGCCGCGGTACCGAGATGCTGCTGAGGGCCATCGACGAGCACGCCACCGACAAGAACACGTCGATCGAGATGTGGTGGAACGGCCAGCACCTCATCACCGCCATCGGCGAGAACGACTGCGATCTGCGCCCCCACCAGGACCTGCGCGCCTGCCTGGAACACATCGCCGCGATGAGCGACGGCTGGGGCTGCTGTGCCACCGACACCGGCAGCAAGGTCATCTGGTTCTCCCAGCGCGCCCGCGCCGGCGAACGCGTCCCCCTCGTGCCCACGACACCCTGGCCCAGCCTGCCAGAGGTGCTCCAGGTGCCCCGCGAGGTGCCGGTCGCGGCCCTGGCCGGGCCGGCGAGCACACCGGACGGCATTCTGGAGGACGCGCGGTGACCGCGCGCCGACCGCACCGGAAAGGGGTGCCCGTGTGGAGCGGGCGCCCCTATCCGTTGGGCGCGACGCACGACGGGAACGGCACCAACTTCGCCCTGTTCAGCGAGGTCGCCGAACGCGTGGAACTGGTCCTCGTCGACGACCAGGGAAAGCACCTCACGGCGGCGATGACCGAGGTCGACGGCTTCGTGTGGCACTGCTACCTGCCCGGGATCGGCCCCGGGCAGCGTTACGGCTTCCGGGTGCACGGACCCTGGCAGCCGGCCCTCGGCCACCGGTGCAATCCGGCCAAGCTGCTCCTCGATCCGTACGCCAGGGCGGTGGACGGGCAGGTCGACAACCACGCCGCGCTCTTCGAGCGAGCGGCGGACGGGCCGTCCCCGGACGACAGTGCCGGACACACCATGCTCGGCGTGGTCACCGACCCGGCCTTCGACTGGGGCGACGACCGGCCGATCGGGCGGTCGTACGCCGACAGTGTGATCTACGAGGCGCACGTACGGGGGCTCACCCGTACGCACCCCGACGTCCCTCCCGAACTCCGCGGCACCTACGCGGGGCTCGCGCACCCGGCGGTCGTCGAGCACCTGACCTCGCTCGGGGTGACCGCGGTCGAGCTGATGCCGGTGCACCAGTTCGTGCAGGACGGGGTGCTCACGGACCGCGGCCTGTCCAACTACTGGGGTTACAACACCATCGGCTTCTTCGCCCCGCACAACGACTACGCCGCCCGCGGCACCCGCGGTCAGCAGGTCACCGAGTTCAAGTCGATGGTGAAGGCGCTGCACGCGGCCGGTCTCGAAGTGATCCTCGACGTCGTCTACAACCACACCGCCGAGGGCAACGAGAAGGGCCCGACGCTGTCCTTCCGCGGCATCGACAACGCCTCGTACTACCGCCTCGTGGACGGCGACTGGAGGCACTACTACGACACCACCGGCACCGGCAACAGCCTGCTGATGCGGCACCCCTACGTCCTTCAGCTGATCATGGACTCGCTGCGGTACTGGGTCACCGAGATGCACGTCGACGGATTCCGCTTCGACCTCGCGGCCACGCTGGCCCGGCAGTTCCACGAGGTGGACCGGCTGTCGGCGTTCTTCGACCTCATCCAGCAGGACCCGGTGATCAGCCGCGTCAAGCTCATCGCCGAACCGTGGGACGTGGGCGAGGGCGGCTACCAGGTCGGCAACTTCCCGCCCCTGTGGTCGGAGTGGAACGGCAAGTACCGGGACTGCGTGCGCGACTTCTGGCGCGGCCAGCCGCACACGCTCGGCGAGTTCGCCTCCCGGCTGACCGGCTCCGCCGACCTGTACCAGCACAGCCGGCGGCGCCCGCGCGCCAGCGTCAACTTCGTCACCGCGCACGACGGGTTCACCCTGCGCGACCTCGTCTCGTACAACGACAAGCACAACGAGGCCAACGGCGAGGACAACCAGGACGGTGAGAGCACCAACCGCTCCTGGAACTGCGGCGCCGAGGGCGACACCCGCGACCCGGCCGTCCTGACGCTGCGCGCCCGCCAGCAGCGCAACTTCCTGGCCACGCTGCTGCTCTCGCAGGGCATCCCGATGCTCTGCCACGGCGACGAACTGGGCCGCAGCCAGGGCGGCAACAACAACGCCTACTGCCAGGACAACGAGGTCTCCTGGGTCGACTGGCGGCTGACCGAGGACCAGCAGGCGCTGGCCGACTTCACCCGGTACGTCATCGGACTCCGCGCCGACCACCCAGTGCTGCGACGGCGCCGCTTCTTCCGCGGCGAGACCGTGACACACGCGGGCCAGCCACTGCCCGACCTGGTGTGGCTGCTGCCGGACGCGCGCGAGATGTCCGACGAGGACTGGCAGCGCTCCGACGCGCACTCCGTCGGCGTCTTCCTCAACGGCGACGCCATCGCCGAGCCCGACGCGTGCGGGAACCGGGTGGTGGACGACTCCTTCCTGCTGCTGCTCAACGGTTACTGGGAGCCGGTGGAGTTCCGCCTGCCCGACGCCACCTACGGCGACCGCTGGACGACGCTGATCGACACCGCCGAACCCCAGGGAGCCGACGAGGCCGAGCACAAGGCCGGCACGCGCATGACGGTCGACGCGCGCAGCCTCGTCCTGCTGTCCAGGCCCTCGCGCGCCGCCCGCTGAGGCCCGGCGCGCAGCATCGAGGCCCCGGGCCGTGTGCCCGGGGCCTCGTCACGTTCGCGTCCCGCGCCGCCGCTCGTGGCCGAGTGCGGCGCTCGTGGCCGAGTGCCGGCACTCGCGCGGCAGGTCAGCGTTCGCGTCGCGAGGTCACCGTGAACTGAGCCCCGTCGGGGTCGCGCAGCCGGGCCTCCTCACTGCCCTTCGACAGGACGCTGCCGCCGTGCACCTCCGCGGCCCGCACACAGGCCGCCACGTCCGAGACCGCGAAGTGGACCTGCCAGTGCGGCCGGATCGTGGGGTCGGGAGCCGATTCCAGCGCACCGGACTCGATGCGCGCCACCACGTCGCCCCGGCTGCGCAGCACGACCTCTCCCGCCTCGTAGCGGACCTCGCAGCAGCCGGGCCGGTCCGACGCCCATTCCAGGACCTCGCCGTAGAAGATGGCGGCGTCGAAGGCGTCGCGGGTGTGGAGTTTGATGAAGGCCGGCTGCGCCTCGCGCCAGCTCTCCCAGTTGGCGACGAGTTCCCCCTCCCAGATGCCGAAGGCGGCCCCGTCCCGGTCGGCGAGCAGTGCCGCCCGCCCGGGCGGGAAGGACAGCGGTCCCACCGCCGTCGTGCCACCGCGCTCCTGGGCTCGCGCCGCGGCCTCGTCCGCGCTGGGCACGGCGAAGTACGGCGTCCAGGCGACCGCCATCTGCCACATGGAGGCGACCGCGGCGATCCCGGCCACCGGTGTGCCGTCGGCCAGCGCGACCCGGAAGCGGTCGCCGAGCTTCGCCGGCTGCCACTCCCAGCCCAGCACGGCTCCGTAGAACTCCTCCGTGGCCTGCTGGTCGCGGCTGGTCAGGCTCACCCAGCAGGGCGCGCCGAACACGGAATGCGTGGACCGGACGGTCTTGGTGGCGCTGGGTGGTCGCGTGTCGTGGTTCATGGTGTTCGCGTCCTGCTCTCGTCGGCCGGGGCCACAGGTCTCGTCCCAGTGTCCGGCCGGAAGCGCTCGGGGCGCATGCCGAGTACCCCCGTGGCGCCACCGAAACGGTGGCCGGTCCGCGTCGCGCCCGGTGGCGTGGGGCCGGGCGGGTGTCAGGATGAAGACGTGTCAGCCGAACCGGACGAATCAGCCGCCGAGTCGGACCGCATCTTCGAGCTGCAGGAAGAGATCGACCAGCTCAAGGAGGCGGTCGCCTCGCACGCCGTCGTCGACCAGGCGATCGGCATGGTCGTCGCGCTCGGCAGGGTCACGCCCGACCAGGGGTGGGAAGTGCTGAAGGACGTCTCGCAGCACACCAACATCAAGCTGCGCAATGTCGCCGAACTGATCCTCCTGTGGGGGCGGGCCGGGACCATGCCCCCGGAGATCCGCGCGGAGCTCGAGGAGGCCCTGGACCGCTACGGCCCCACGCAGATTCCGGGAGCGCCGCCGGAGTGACGGCGGCGTCTCACCTGGCCTCGGTGAGGATCTCCTCGCGCAGCCGGTCGAAGCAGCTGCTGAGCAGCCGGGAGACGTGCATCTGCGAGATACCGAGCTGGTCCGCGATGCTGCTCTGCGTCATGCCCCGGAAGAAGCGCAGGTAGAGGATGGTCCGCTCGCGCTCGGGAAGTGCTTCCAGGCAGGGCCGCACGGCCACCCGGTCGACGACGGTGTCGAAGGCGGGGTCCGGGCCGCCGATCGCGTCACCCAGGGCGTAACCCTCGGTGCCGGGCATCTCGGCCTCCAGCGACAGCGCGGTGAAGCACTCCAGGGCCTCCATCCCGGTGCGCGCCTCTTCTTCGCTCATGTGTGCGAACTCCGCCAGTTCGGCCAGCGTCGGGCCCCGGCCCGGGGACGTCTGCGACATCTCCTTCGCGGCCTGGCGCACCCGGTTGCGCAGGTCCTGTACGCGGCGGGGCACGTGCAGGGTCCACATGTGGTCCCTGAAGTGCCGCTTGATCTCGCCGGTGATGGTCGGCACGGCGTACGCCTCGAAGGCGCAGCCCCGCTCGGGGTCGTAGTGGTCGACGGCCTTGACGAGGCCGAGGGCGGCCACCTGGTACAGGTCCTCCAGGGACTCGCCGCGGCCCCGGAAGCGGACGGCGATCCGCTCGGCCATCGGCAGCCAGGTCTCGACCAGTTCGTCGCGGAGCGTCTTGCGTTCCGGGCCGGGGGGCAGGTCGGTGAGCCGCAGGAAGTCGGCGGCGGTGTCGGGGGCGTCGTCGTGCGGGTGCGGCTTCGTTCTGCCAGTGACAGGCATGGTGCGCGCCTCCCTCAGCAGGTGCTGGATGGACAGAACCGTGGGGGCGCGGGCTCGGACCTCGCGGAGACCACCCGGGGCCGGAAGGGGCGGCTCCCACGGACGTGCCTCCTGTCCGAAGCACTGAAATGCGGATTCCCGCGGGCGTCCGGTCCGAAACAATTCCGGCTAATTCCGCCGAGTGCGTGCGACAGCGTGATGGTGAAATGTTGAAAAGGGGACGGGATTTACCTGGGGAAGGAACTTTCTGAAATCGACGGAATTCGTTGAGTGATATCCGCAGCCGGGATATCCCCCTGACTGCACGTTCTTGACCAGCGTTTGGGTCAGTTACCTCTGCTACAGAGGTAATGTCCGTGGTGTGGAACCAGAGACCTTCACCGAGGAGCTGGCCGACGCACTCGTCGGCGTCCAGCGGCTCATCCGGCGCCGACTGCGCCGGGACATGCCCGACCCCCGGCTGCGGGGCGCGGAGGCGGAGCTGCTGCGTCTCGTCGTGGATCGGCCCGGCATCGGGATCTCGGACGCCGCCAGGGAGCTGTGTCTGGCGGGCAACTCGGTCTCGACGCTGGTCAACCAGCTGGTCCGGCAGGGCTACCTGGTCCGCGAGACGCACCCGGCCGACCGCCGGGCGGCACGGCTGCTGCCCACCGCCGCGGCCGAGACCCGGCTGGACGAGTGGCGCAGGCGGCGCACCGACCTCGTACGACGCCAGGTGTCCCGTCTCGACGTGGCGGACCGGGAAGCACTGCACGCGGCGATCCCGGCGCTGCGCAAGCTCGCCGTCAACCTGCGCGAGGAGGCCGGGGAGTCATGACACGGGACGCTCAGGGAGCGGTCGACTGCACCCGGCTCGCCTATTCCTTCGGTGAGACGAACGCGGTGGACGGGCTCGAACTGTCGGTGGCGCCGGGCGAGGTCTTCGGGCTGCTCGGACCCAACGGCGCCGGAAAGACCACCGCCATCCGCTGCATCACCACCCTGCTGCCCGTTCCCGCCGGGATGGTCCACGTCTTCGGCCGTGACGCCGCCAAGGAGGCCATGGCCGTACGACGCCTGCTGGGCTATGTGCCGCAGCAGCTGTCCGCCGACGCGGGCCTCACCGGCCGGGAGAACGTCGTCCTGTTCGCCCGGGTGTTCGACGTCCCCCGCCGCGAGCGCGCCGAGCGCGTCGCACAGGCCATGGCCGCGGTCGACCTCACCGGCGCCGCCGACCGGCTCGCCGGCACCTACTCCGGCGGCATGATCCGCCGCCTCGAACTCGCGCAGGCCCTGGTCAGCGCGCCCCGGCTGCTGATCCTCGACGAACCGACCATCGGCCTGGACCCGATCGCCCGCACCGACGTGTGGGCACACATCAACGCCGTCCGCGCGGCCACCGGCATGACGGTCCTGGTGACCACCCACCACATGGACGAGGCCGACCACTACTGCGACCGGGTCGGCCTGATGCACCGCGGCCGCATCCGGGCCCTCGGCACCCCGGCCGAACTGCGGCAGGGACTCGGCGAGCGCCGGGGCGCCAAGGCAACCGATCCGCTGCCCACCCTCGAGGACGTCTTCCGTGACGTCGCCGGCAGCGGTCTCGACGACCAGTCAGGAGGGTTCCGCGATGTCCGAAGCACCCGCCGCACCGCAGGCCGTGTCGGCTGACCGCGCCCGCGAGGCCGGCATCGGCCTGCTGGTGAGCCCGCCCGAGCCCCGCGCGGGCTGGCGGCTGCTGCCGACCCGGGTCGTGGCGATGTGCGCCGTCGAACTGCAGAAGCTGCGTCACGACCGCACCGAGCTGTACACCCGGGCGGTCCAGCCGGCCCTGTGGCTGCTGATCTTCGGCCAGACCTTCACCCGCATCAAGGCGATCCCCACCGACGGCATCCCCTACCTCGACTACCTCGCGCCCGGCATCATCGCCCAGTCCGCGATGTTCATCGCCATCTTCTACGGCATCCAGATCATCTGGGAGCGGGACGCCGGCGTACTGAACAAGCTTCTCGTCACACCGACCCCACGCTCGGCGCTGATCACCGGCAAGGCCTTCGCGGCGGGCGTGAAGTCGCTGATCCAGGCGGTCGTGGTCATCGTCATCGCCGCCCTGCTGGGCGTGGCGCTCACCTGGAACCCGCTCAAGCTGCTGGGCGTCGCGGCGGTCGTGATCCTCGGATCCGTCTTCTTCTCCTGTCTGTCGATGACCATCGCCGGCATCGTGCTCAGCCGTGACCGGCTGATGGGCATCGGCCAGGCGATCACCATGCCGTTGTTCTTCGGCTCCAACGCCCTCTACCCCGTGTCCCTCATGCCCGGCTGGCTCCAGGCGGTCAGTACGGTCAACCCCCTGAGCCACCAGGTGGACGCTCTGCGCGGCCTCCTCATCGGTACGCCCGCGCACCTGACGCTCGACTTCGCGGTGCTGATCGTGGCCGCCGCGCTCGGCATCGCCGCGGCCTCGTCGCTCCTGGGGAGGCTGGCCCGTTGACCGGCGTCCGGAAAGTGATGTGCGGCACGCGCGGGAATCCGGCCGTCCGACCGGTCGGCGGATTCTTCCTGCGCACGGCTTGATCACTGATCAAGGGGACGAATTCGCTGGCCACAGCGCATTCTGCTCATTTGACAGTGTGCAGAGCGCACAGATAGGAAGCAGCTCTCTGAGGTCGAGAGGTGGATTGTGTACGAGCCGAACGTGGTCGGGGACTGGCAGGAGTACGACGAGCATGCCGGTCTGCGTGTCCGCGTCCATCGTCTGGAGGCGGCCGAGCCGCCGCGCGGACGGGACGACGCCGCCGAAGGGCTGACGTACTTCCGGGTCCGCGTCACCGTCGAGAACCGCGGCAGCCTGCACTCCACCATTCATCTGGAGGACGGCCAGATCGACGTGCGCATCGGCCCCGACGGGGAGAGCGCGTTCATCGACTGGCGCAATTCGCAGTTCATCGAGGGCTTCGACGTCTATCCGCTGCGCAGGGCGACCGCCGTGCTGTACGCGGCCGGCCCGGAGGCGTCTTTGAGCCAGGTGGACGTCCAGGTCCAGCTGCGGGTCGATGACGACTGGGCCGACCGCCGACTGTGGGCGGGCGGCATCGGGCTGGACGAGCAGGCCGTCGGCACCGGCGCGGTGCGCGACGGCCTCGCCTGCCAGGTGAGCAACTTCCTGCGGGACCAGGCCGAAGAGGGCACCGCCTGACGGGCGGGCCCGCCGCTCAGTGCGGAATGCCGTCGATGATCTCGCGGGCGCCCTGACGCAGCAGCGCCACGGCGACCGAGGTGCCGAGCGTCGCCGGGTCGAGGCGGCCCGCCCATTCGTGGGCGTTCAGCCGGGTCTTGCCGTCCGGGGTGAAGACGCAGGCGCGGAGGGACAGCTCGCCGCCGCGGTCCACGCGCGCGTACCCGGCGATCGGGCTGTTGCAGTGCCCCTGCAGGACGTGCAGGAACATGCGCTCCGCGGTCGCCTCGCGATGGGTGTCCGGATCGCCGAGCGCGCTCACCGCGTCGATGATCTCGGTGTCGCCCTCCCGGCACTGCAGGGCGAGGATGCCCGCGCCGATCGGCGGCATCATCGTCTCGGGGGAGAGGACCTCGCTGATCACGCCCCGGCGGTCGATGCGTTCCAGGCCGGACACCGCGAGCAGGAGCGCGTCCGCCTCTCCGGCCGCCAGCTTCTCCAGCCGCCGGTTGGCGTTGCCGCGGAACGGTACGCACTCCAGTTGCGGGTGGGTGGCGGCCAGTTGCGCGACCCGGCGCACCGACGAGGTGCCGATCCGGGTCCTGGCCGGGAGCTCGTCGAGGGTGAGGCCGCCGGGGTGGACGAGGGCGTCGCGGATGTCGTCCCGCTTCAGGAACGCGGCGAACGTCGTGCCCGCCGGGAGCGGCCGGTCGGCGGGCACGTCCTTGACGCAGTGCACCGCGAGATCCGCCTCGCCGGCCAGCAACGCGGCGTCCACCTCCTTGGTGAACGCCCCCTTGCCCTCGACCATGGACAGATCGCCCATCCACTTGTCACCGGTCGTCTTCACCGGCACGACCTCGGTGCGCACTCCGGGGTACAGGGCTTCCAACTCGGTGCGGACTCGCTCCACTTGGGCGAGCGCCATGGGCGAGTCGCGGGAGACGACACGGATCAGTTCGGGCACGGACATACGGCCACGATAGACCCTCGCGGCGGTGCCTCTGCGCCGCACCGGCCGACTGAACCCGGCCGGCAGACGGGCCGGCCCGGCGTGCCGTGTGCGGGCAGCGCCGGGCCGGCGGACGTCTCGAACGGTCAGGCGTTGGGGTCGAAGGCGATTCCGGACGGTTTGGCCGAGGACAGCGCGGAGGCGAAGTTGCCGTCCTTGAGAGCGAAGTTGGCGCTGCCGAAGTCGTACGCGCTCAGCTTGTCGCGCAGCCCCGACGGGTAGCCGTTCCAGCCGACCAGCGGCGGGTACTGCCAGGTGCCCTTGTGGTTCTCCGGCGGTTCGTCCGCCGAGTTCGCGAGGCGGAAGCAGTGCGTGCTGACGCCGTCCTTGTGGTAGACGATCTTGGCGTGCGTGCCGTCGAAGCGGACCCCGGACGCCGCGGTCACGGTGAACGAGCCGTGGTTGGACGTCGAGACGTACTGCACCTGGTTGTTCTGCACCCACACCACGACGTGCTCCCAGTCGTGACGGTGGCCGCCGATGCTGCTGCCGGCGATGGCCTGGTCCTTCTCGAAGTACAGGCCGTAGATGTAGGCGCACCAGCCGTTGTTGCACTTGGAGCGCGAGTAGCTGTTGGTGTTGTCGAGGTCCGAGGCGTCGCGGCAGCTGCCGTTGAGGGCGCCGGTCGGGTTGAGGCCGCCGTTGACCGTGCCGTCGGGACCGATGGCCGGAGTGGGGTAGCAGCCGTCGGTGTCGTAGTCGAAGGCCGGCTGGTACGTCTTCTCGGCGGCTTCGGCGTTGGCGGGCAAGGCCGTCGGCGGTGCCGCGAAGGCGGCGGTGGGGAAGGCGACGACGAGCGCGGCGGCGCCGGCCAGGCCGGTGAGCCATCTCCGGCGGTGTGCCTTGAACGACGGTGACGACACTGCGTCCTCCTCTGGTCCGGGCGCAGCCCAACGGCTGTGGGGGAAAGGGAGGTTCAGCTTCCCCGCTTTTCATGTCCACGCCAAGGGGTCGCAGGCGACTCTCCGGTGACGGCCGCCCCAACAGTTGGACCTTGACGGGGTGTCAGACGAGGTCGTCCGGCAGGTCGGCCGCCGACTCCTCGGGAGCGAGGTCCGGCCTGAGCCGCAGCCAGGACGGCTGGCGCAGCATCCCGGCACGGGTACGGGTGCTGTAGCGGACCTCGCCGACCAGCCGGGGCAGCACCCAGCGCGCACCGGGCACCCGCGGCACGGGGTCGAAGGGGCACACGTCCGTCGCGGCGGTGTGCAGCAGCGCGGCGAGTTGCTCCCGCTCCGTCTCGCTCCAGCCGGTGCCCACACCGCCGACGTACCGCAGGCGTCCGGCGGCGCGCTGGCCGACCAGGACGGCGCCGGGCAGACCGGTGAGCCGTCCCTTGCCGGGCAGCCAGCCGCCCACGACGACGTCCTCGCTGCGCATGTTCCGGATCTTGATCCAGGCACGGGAGCGCACACCGGGCTCGTACACCGAGTCCAGCCGCTTGCAGACCAGGCCCTCCAGGCCGTGCTCACGCGTGGCCCGCAGGGCCTGTTCCCCGCGGCCGACGAGCGCGGCCGGGGTCGACCAGTAGGGCCCGGCCAGACCCAGCTCCTCCAGTCGCGCCCGCCGCCGCACGTAGGACAGGCCCAGCAGCGAGCGCTGCCCGAGGTGCAGCACGTCGAACAGCACGAGGTGGACGGGGACCTCCGCCGCCCGGCGCGCCGCTCTGCCGGGAGCCTGCACCAACCCCATCCGGGACTGGAGCAACTGGAAGTCGCCGCGGCCCTGTTCGTCCAGGGCCAGGACCTCCCCGTCCAGCACGGCCGGGGTGGCGCCGAGCGCGTGGCCCAGCGCCAGCAGCTCGGGGTAGGCGACGGTGACGACCTCCCCGGACCGGGCCCGCAGCACCACGCTGCCGTCACCGGGGAGGTAGACCACCACCCGCTGGCCGTCCTGTTTGGTCTCGTACGCCCACCGCGCGTCCTGCGCGGCGGGCGGCAGGGTGCCGGGCGTGGCGAGCATGGGAGGGATCAGCGGGAGGCTCACGGGTCAGTTGTCGACCGGACCGGCCACCGCCACGCGCCCTCCCCGCAGGGTTCCCCTGAACGGCCGCCGACCGCGGACCACCGGTCCGTGGACGGCGCAACGGCCTTGGGCGCCCCGCAGCCGGGTCGCGTCTCCGGCGGCGAACGGGAGCAGCAGGCGGGCGGCGGGGCTGAGCGGGTCGGGCTGCCAGGGGTGGTCGAGGAGTCCGGGAACAGGGCCGACGTCAGCAGCAGGGTGAGCGCGGCGCTGGGAGAGCGGGCCGTCCCGCGGCCGGTGGCGACGGCCGGCCGGTAGAGCGCCGGCATGAGCGGCCCCGGCAGCAGCGGTGTGAGCAGATGGCCGGGCGTGGCGGCACCGGCCGCGCACAGGGCGGTCACGGCGACGGCGGTACGAGGACGGCTGCGCCGCCAGAACAGCGCGGCGCCGGACACGGTCGCGAGGGCGACGTGGGGCCCATGGCGCAGCGCGTCCGTCACGGTGTCGACGTGCGGACGTGGTCGTCGGCGTAGCGCTGCGAGGGGGAGCTCATCGGGTTCTCCGGTCGGTGTCCAGGAGCCATGGCGGGCGATGCCCGACGCGACGACGGCGATGGGCCGCCGGTGTCCTGCGACACGGGCGACCCTCATGAGGGGAGCGGTCAGGCGCCGGCGGCCTCCCGTTCGGCCGGGCGCGTGGACGCCCTGCCCGCTCGGCCCCGCCGGCACGGACGTACGGCCATGGGACGGAGGTCCCCCCACCCGGTGCCGGCCACCTCCCCCAGCCTTCCCGGACCCGGCCGTCAGGTCGTCGTGCGCCTGCCGCCAAGCGGACTACTGAGAACGCGGTACGGGCGGGATGCGTGTCCTCCTCGGGCAGGACGGCACGGACGGTGATGCGGCGGCCCCTCTCGCCCGCGGCGGGCCCGAATCTGCCGCAGGCCGGGGGCAGCCGGTCCGGTGGGGTCGGCCGCGCGCCCTCACTTCACCGAGGGTGCGCCCGCCGTCGGTTCCGCGGCCGAGGGCGCCGACGCGGCCGTGATCCCGGGCCGCCGGCCGGGGATGAACGAGGCGATCGCGAAGGCGAGGAGGGCGGCGCCCGCGCCGATGGCCATGACGGTCTTGAAGCCGTCCTCGGAGGGAAGGGCGTAGCCGCCGAGGCTGATGGTCATCTGGGAGAGGATGACGCCCGCGATGGCGCTCGCCACCGACGTACCGATGGACCGCATGAGGGTGTTGAGGCTGTTCGCCGCGGCCGTCTCGCTCGCGGACACCGCGCCCATGATCAGGGCGGGCATCGAGCCGTACGTGAAGCCGATGCCGGCGCCGATCACGCAGGAGACCATCACCAGGTGCCAGACCTCGGACATCAGCACGACGTTCAGGCCGTACCCGCAGGCCACGATCACCGCACCGATCATCAGCGTCACCTTCGGCCCCCTGGCCTTGGAGACCGCGGCGGAGACCGGGGCGGTCGCCATCATCACCAGGCCGGAGGGGGCCATCACCAGACCGGCGGTCAGCAGGGACCTGCCGAGGCCGTAGCCGGTCTGCTCGGGCAGCTGGAGCAGCTGCGGCAGCACCAGGGACATCGCGAACATGGAGAACCCGATCGCGATCGAGGCGAGGTTGGTCACCAGCACCTGGCGGCGGGCCGTGGTGCGCAGGTCCACCAGGGGCTGCGCGGTGCGCAGTTCGAAGACGCCCCAGGCGAGCAGGACGAGCACGGCGCCGGCGAACAGGCCGAGCGTGGTGCCGCTCGTCCAGCCCCAGTCGGCGCCCTTGGAGATCGCCAGCAGCAGACAGACCAGACCCGTCGCCATGCCGAGTGCGCCGACCACGTCGAAGCGGCCGCCGGTGCGCACCTGCGACTCCGGGACCAGGGAGACGACGAGCGCGAAGGCGATCACGCCCATCACGGCGGAGGCCCAGAACAGCATGTGCCAGTCGAAGTTGTCGGCTATCAGCGCGGCCGTGGGCAGGCCCAGGGCGCCGCCCACCCCGAGGGAGGCGCTCATCAGCGCGGTCGAGCCGGCCAGCCGCTCGGCGGGCAGTTCGTCGCGCATGATGCTGATGCCGAGCGGCACGACGCCGGAGGCCAGCCCCTGCAGCGCCCGGCCGACGATCATCGGCACCAGCGCGTCGCTGAGGGCGCAGACCACCGAGCCCGTCACCAGCAGCACGATGCTGACCAGCAGCAGGCGGCGCTTGCCGAACATGTCGCCGAGCCGGCCGACCACCGGGGTGGCCACGGCCGCGGCGAGCAGAGTCGCGGTGACCGCCCACGCGGTGTCGGACGCCGGCGCGTCCAGGAGCCTCGGCAGCTCGGGGACGATCGGGATGACCAGGGTCTGCATCAGCGAGACGACGATTCCGGCGAAGGCCAGCACCGCCACCACGGCGTTCGGCCTCGGCGGGGCGCCGCTCCCCGCGTCGGCGGGTTCGGCGAGGGCGTCGGACATGCGGGGCCTCCGGAGGGTGTCAGGGAGAGGTCTCGGCCAGAATTAAATCAGGTGCTTGACTTACTTTAGGGCTTCGCCTGCCTGCGTAGGCTTCCGTCCGAGGAGCCGCCACTCGGGCGGTGGATCCGCGGCGGCTCGGGGGACTGGCCGTCACGGAGAGGTGCCAAGTCCCGGTGCGGTGGTGATGGTGGTCATGGCGGGCGGGGCGGTACGGGCCGAACAGGTCAGCGCGACACGGGAGTTGATCCTTACCGCGGCGGAGCGGCTGTTCGCCGAGCGGGGCGTGTACGCGGTGTCCAACCGTCAGGTCAGCGAGGCCGCCGGGCAGGGCAACAACGCCGCGGTCGGCTACCACTTCGGCACCAAGGCCGACCTGGTGCGGGCGATCATCCGCAAACGCGCGGCCGCGGTCGAGGAGATCCGCGCCCGGCTGCTGGCCGAGACCGGCGACTCCGCCGACGTGCGCGACTGGGTGGGGTGCCTGGTGCGCCCGGTTCCCGAACACCTCGCGGCGCTCGGCAGTCCCACCTGGTACGCCCGGTTCTGCGCACAGGTGATGACCGACCCGGCGCTGCGGCCGATCATGGTGGAGGAGTCGCTGTCCTCGCCGTCCCTGCTGCGGATCGTCGAAGGGCTCAGCCGGTGTCTGCCGGAGCTGCCCGCCGAGGTCCGCGCCGAACGCGGCGACATGGCCCGCCATCTCATCGTGCACATGTCCGCCGAACGCGAGCGGGCCCTCGCCGAGAACGCCCCCACGCCCCGGGTCACCTGGCAGGACGCCGCGACCGGCCTCGTCGACGCGGTCGCCGGAATGTGGCTGGCGCCGATCACGCCCCGTTCCTGACCTGGCGTACGTCCAGTCCGTGGGCCGTCCTGGATTAGTTGAGTTAGGCAAGCAGGGCGGTAGGGTGGGCGCATGTACGGCAGCACCCGTGAGAAACCGCCGCTCGCCCGCGGGGCCGGTCAGCACCTCCTGGTCGTCGTCGGTGAACCGGACGTCGCCGAACTGCTGTCCACCACCCTGGAGTTGGCGGGATACCGGATCGGCGTGGCCGGCTCCGGACCCGAGGCGCTGGCGCGGCTCGGCGCGGGTCGGTTCGACCTCGTGGTCCTCGACGCGGCGCTGCCGGACCTGGAGGGCCTCGGCCGCGACCGGCCGGTCCTCGCCCACCGCCCGCCGGTGCTCCTGCTGACCGCGTACGACTCCCTGGACCGGCTCGTGCCCGAACTGGACCTGGGGGAACGGGACTACGTCACCAAGCCCTTCCGGATGGCCGAGGTCCTGGCCCGCGTCCAGATCCTGCTGCGCGGCACCCGCACCGGCCCCGGCCGTCCGCGGGGCGGTGCGCTCGGCTACCGCGACCTGGTCCTGGACGACACCCTGTGCGAGGCGCGCCGCGGCACCCGGACGCTCGGCCTCACGCCCGCCGAGTACCGGCTGCTGAGCCATCTCCTGGCCAACGCGCACCGGGTGCTGTCCAAGGAGCAGATCGGCCGGTACGTCTGGGGCGACCACCGCGGCGACAACGCCATCGAGCAACTGGTCTCACGGCTCCGCCGCAAGGTGGACAAGGAGGCTCCCGTGCTGATCCACACGCGCCGGGGTTTCGGCTACTGGCTGGGGCGCGCCGACGCCGACGGCTGACTGTCCGTCAAGGGGGGATCGGCCCGCCAACTCACCTGGCTTCAAGGGTAGTTTGATGCACCGGCATGGTGTGATCCGGGTCACGTCAGCCTTCTGTCAGGAGACTGACGGGAAGGCGTCAGCCCCGTCTGTTTGCATGTGCTCATCGAGGCCTCGACCACTTCACCCCGGCGCTCCGCCCGTCGAGCGGAGCCCCCCACCCCGAGGAGAGCCATGGCCGACACCCTGACCGGTTCCACGCCCCGAGCGGCCGCACCGGTCCCCGAGTTCCCGATGGCCAGGGCGGCGGGCTGTCCCTTCGACCCGCCCCCCGGCCTGAGGGCCCAGCAGGACGAGGGCCGGCTCGTCAGGGTCCGGCTCCGGGACGGCAGCACGCCCTGGCTGGTCACCCGCTACGAGGACCAGCGCGCCCTGCTCCTCGACCCCCGGGTCAGCGCCGACATCACCAGCCCCGGATATCCGCTCCAGGCCCCCAGCAACGGCAAGAACGACATCAGCTTCATCCTCATGGACGACCCGGAGCACGCCCGCCTGCGCCGCATGGTGACGGCCCCGTTCGCGGTGAAACGGGTCGAGGCGCTGCGCCCCGGCGTGCAGAAGATCGTGGACGACCTGATCGACGACATGCTCGCGGTCGGCGGCCCTGTCGACCTGGTGCAGGCGTTCGCCCTGCCGGTGCCCTCGCTGGTCATCTGCCAACTGCTCGGAGTGCCGTACGAGGACCACGACTTCTTCCAGGAGAACAGCAAGATCCTCATCACGCGGGACGCGGCCATGGAGGACCGGATGGCGGCCCACGGGAAGCTGCTCGGCTACCTCGACGAGTTGATGGGCGAGAAGCTGGCCCGTCCCGCCGACGACCTGCTCTCCGGGCTCGTGGCGCGGGTCGAGTCGGGCGAGCTGTCCCGGCAGGACGTCGCCCAGATCGGCGTGCTGCTGCTCCTGGCCGGCCACGAGACGACCGCCAACATGATCGCCCTCGGCACGCTCGCTCTCCTCGAACACCCCGACCAGTTCGCCCTGTTGCGCGACACCGCGGACCCGGGGCTCGTCGCGTCGGCCGTGGAGGAGCTGCTGCGCTACCTGAGCATCGTGCACGGCGGCCGGCGGCGGGCCGTCCTTGCGGACATCGAGATCGCCGGACAGGTGATCCGGGCCGGCGAGGGCCTCGTCATACCCAACGACATCGCCAACCGGGACCCCGAGGCCTTCGCAGACCCCGACCGGCTCGACCTCACCCGCGACGCCCGTCGGCACGTCGCCTTCGGCTTCGGCGTCCACCAGTGCCTCGGCCAGCCGCTTGCGCGCATGGAGCTGCAGGTCGTCTACAGCACCCTCTACCGCCGCATCCCCGGCCTGCGGCTGGCCGCCGAGGTCGACGGCCTGCCGTTCAAGCACGACGGCTCGGTCTACGGCGTCCACGAACTGCCCGTCACCTGGTGACCCCGCTGCCGACGGACAACCCCCCACAACATCAGAACAACGAGGTACAGATCATGCGCGTGGAACTGGACGAGCCGAAGTGTGTCGCGTCGGGGCAGTGCGTGATGGCCGCCCCCGAGGTGTTCGACCAGCGGGACGAGGACGGCATCGCCTTCCTGCTGGACGAGAACCCCCCGGCGGGCTCCCTCGACGACGTGCGCGACGCCGTGGCGATCTGCCCGGCCGCCGCCATCCGCCTGGTGGACCAGTGAGGCGGATCGTCGTCGTCGGCGCCTCGGCCGCCGGGCTCGCGGCGGTCGAGACACTCCGCCGCGAGGGCTACGACGGCACGCTCACCCTCGTGGGAGACGAACCGCGGGCACCCTACGACCGGCCGCCGCTGTCCAAGCAGTTGCTGGCCGCACAGTGGGAGCCGGACCGGCTGGCCCTGCGCACGCCGGACGACCTGGCCGGGCTCGGCCTCGATCTGCGGCTGGGCGTGGCCGCGACCGGCCTCGAACCCGCCGACCGGACGGTGAGGCTGGCCGACGGTTCCGACCTGCCGTACGACGGACTGGTCGTGGCCACCGGCGTCCGGCCGCGCCGGCTGCCCGGCGAGGGCGCGCACGTGCTGCGGACCCTAGACGACGCCCTGACGCTGCGGGAACGGCTGAGGCCTGGGCGGCGCCTGGTCGTCGTGGGCGCCGGCTTCCTCGGAGCGGAGGCCGCCGCCGTGGCCCGGGGCCTCGGCGCCCACGTGACCCTCCTCGAACCCGCCGCCGTGCCGCTGGCCCACGCCGTCGGCACGGCGGTCGGCCAGGTGCTCTCGCGGGCCCACGTGGAGCGGGGCGTGGACCTGCGCTGCGGGGTCACGGTCACCGAGGTGACCGAGGACGGGGTGCGGCTCGCGGACGGCACGGTGATCGACGCCGACGAGGTGCTCGTCGCCGTCGGCTCCCTGCCGAACACCGAGTGGCTGGACGGCAGCGGCCTGCCCCTGGGCGACGGCCTGGTCTGCGACGAGTTCTGCGAGGCCGCCTGGGGGGCCTCCCGGCCGCAGGCCGGGAGGGTGTATGCGGCCGGTGACGTCGCCCGCTGGTACAACCCGCTGTCCGGCACCTCGATGCGCGTCGAGCACCGCACCAACGCCGCCGAGCAGGGCATGGCCGCCGCCCGCAACCTCCTGCGTCCCGAGGCCCGCAAGCCGTTCGCGCCGGTGCCGTACTTCTGGTCCGACCAGTACGACATGAAAGTGCAGGCCCACGGCTTCCTGCGGGGCCACGACGAGGTCGCCGTGGTGGACGGGGACCTGGCGGAGCGCCGGTTCGTCGCCGTGTACCGCACCGGCGACCGGGTGAGCGGCGCCCTCGCGGTCGGTATGCCGCCCAAGGCGATCCGGCTGTGGCGGCAGGCCATCGCCGCGGGCGCGGCCTGGAGCAGTACTCTGCGCCCCGTCACACCGTAAGTTACTTGAGTTACGCAACAAGATGGTAAAGTGGTCCCATGCCCACACCACCGCTCCCCGACGTCCCCGCTTCCCCGGAAGTCATCGAGATCGAGCGGGCGCTCACCCGCATCACCTACCTGAGCACCCGCGCCCGGCAGCACGACCGGCTGATGGCCCTGGCCGAGGTCCCCCTGGACCGTGCCGCGGTGGCGCTGCTGCGCCAGGTCGCCGACTCCGAGCCGCTGCGGCCCGGGGAACTGGCCAATCGGCTGGGCGTGGAGGCCTCGCACGTCACCCGCACCGTGCAGCAACTGCAGAAGTCCGGGTACGTCACCCGCGTCCCCGACCCGGAGGACCGCCGCGCCCAGCGCATCCAGCTCACCGAGACCGGCCGGCAGGCCATCGACCGGATCCGTGGCGCCGGCGCCCGCGGCATGCAGCTGGCGCTGTCCGAGTGGTCGCCCCAGGAGCTGCGCGAGCTCGCCACGCTCTTCCACCGCATGGTCGACGACTTCCTGTCGCACGCCATCGACGACGACACCGAGCAGCAGCCCGGCACCCCGGCCGGCACTGCCTGACACACCGGTCCCTCGCATCGCCGCGGTCCCCCCCGGCGACCCCTCCAGCGGCGTGCACCCGTCCCCGCGGCAGGGCGGTGGGTCCACGGCTCTCTACCGTCACGTAATATCGCGCGGCAGATCATCCGAGGAGGAACCGTGTCACGGTCCGAACGCTCACCCCTGCTGCTCGCCGGCCTGCTGGCCACCGCGGGTGTCGCCCACTTCGCCTCTCCACGCCAGTTCGACGCGATCGTCCCGCGCAGCCTGCCCGGCACGCCCAGGACCTGGACGTACGCCAGCGGAGTCGCCGAACTGGCGCTGGCCGCGGGCATCGCCGCCCCGCGCACCCGGAAGCCGGCAGCGCTCGCCGCCGCCGCACTCTTCGTCGGCGTGTTCCCCGCCAACGTCAAGATGGCCGTCGACTGGCGCCACCGCCCCGCCCCTCTGAAGGCCGCCGCCATCGGACGGCTGCCGCTCCAGATACCCCTCGTGCTGTGGGCCCGCAGCATCGCGCGCAGCGGCGAGGGCCGGTCATGAGCGCCCGCCCGGAGACCGGCGACACGATCGAGGACTTCACGCTGCCGGACGAGACCGGCACGCCCCGCAGCCTGTCCGACCTGCTCGCCGACGGACCCGTCGTGCTGTTCTTCTACCCCGCCGCCCTCACCCCCGGCTGCACCGCCGAGGCCTGCCACTTCCGCGACCTGGCCGCCGAGTTCGCCGCCGTCGGCGCCCGGCCCGTGGGCATCAGCGGCGACGCCGTCGAACGCCAGCAGGAGTTCGCCGGACAGCACAACCTCGGCATGCCCCTGTTGTCCGACACCGACGGGAAGATCCGGGAGCTGTTCGGTGTGAAGCGGGGCTTCTCCCTCGCGCCCACCAAGCGGATCACCTTCGTCATAGCCGAGGACCGGACCATCCTGGAGGTCGTCCGCAGCGAACTGCGGATGAACACCCACGCCGACCGGGCTCTCGACGCGCTGCGCGCCCACCGGGCCTGACCGACCGGACCCCGAAGGGCGCACCGCGGTTGATGCCCTGCAGCAAAGGGACCATCCTGGACGCTATGGAGCACGCCTCCGCTGCGGCAACCACCGATGCCCGGGGCATCGTGACGGGGTGGAGCGACGACGCCCTGCGGCTGACGGGATACCCGGCCCACGAGGTCGTGGGCCGCCCGGCGCGGGAACTGCTCGCCGAGGACCCGCCGGAGGAGACCGTGGCGGCGCTGACAGGCACCGCCGTGCTGCGGCACCGGGACGGCACCCCCCTCACACTCGACGTGAAGGCACACCCCCTGCGCGGAGGTGACGGCACCCCGCAGGGGTACGTGATCACCGCGGAACGGCCCGGCGAGAAAACCCTCGCCGGGCAGGCCTTCCAGCAGGCGTCCGTGTCCATGTCGGTCTTCGACACCCGCCAGCGCTATCTGCGCCTCAACGACACCGCCTGCCGGGTGATGGGCGTGTCGGAGGACGTCCTGCTCGGCAGGCCCTTCCCGGAGACCGTGGAGGACGCCGAGCACAGCCGGGGCTTCCACAGCAACCTGCGCCAGGTCGCCGAGACGGGCCGGCCCGTCCACTACGAGAGCTTCACCGGCGCGCCCGCCCTCAACCGGGAGCACGCCTGGAACATCGAGATGTGGCCCGTGCGGGACGCCTCGGGCGACGTCACCGGAGTCGCCCTCGCGGCGCTCGACAGCACCGAGCAGTACTGGGCCCGGCAGCGCCTCGCCCTGCTGAACGAGGCGGGGGCCGCCATCGGCACCACCCTGGACGTGGTCCGCACCGCCGAGGAACTCGTCGAACTCCTCGTCCCGAGGTACGCCGACTTCGCCAGCGTCGACCTGCTCGAATGGGTCCTCGGCGCGGAGGAACCCGCGGTGGCCCTGGACGGCGAGATCGTCCTGCGCCGCGTCGCCCACGGCTCCGGCACCGAGGGCACCCCCGAAGCGGCCGTACACCTGGGCGAGGTGGACGTCTATCCCCCCTACTCGCCGCCCGCGAAGGCGCTGCGGCAGGTGCGGGCGGTCCTCGGCCAGGCCGGCGAGCCGGACTTCATGCGGTGGGTCGCCGAGCGCAACGCGCGGGCCCCCGCGGGTCGCCCCCACCGCAGGGGGGTCCACTCGATGCTCGCGGTGCCGCTGCGCGCCCGCGGCACCACGCTGGGTGTCGCGGTCGCCGTCCGCATCGTCCACCCGGAGGACTACGTCGGTGACGACGCCGTCCTCGCCGAGGAACTGGCCGGCCGCGCCGCCGTCTGCATCGACAACGCCCGTCGCTTCGGCCGCGAACGCACCACCGCCCTGGCTCTCCAGCACAGCCTGCTGCCCCGCGGCCTGCCCGGTCAGGCGGCGGTCGAGGTGGCCCACCGCTATCTGCCCTCCGGGTCGCTCGCCGGCATCGGCGGCGACTGGTTCGACGTGATCCCGCTCTCCGGCAGCCGCGTCGCCCTGGTCGTCGGCGACGTCGTCGGCCACGGCATCCCCTCGTCGGCGACCATGGGGCGCCTGTGCACCGCCGTCCGCACCCTCGCCGACGTCGACCTCCCGCCGGACGAACTCCTCACCCACCTCGACGACCTGGTCACCCACCTCGCGTCCGGCGACACCGACGAGGACGTCGCGGAACTCGGCGCCACCTGCCTCTACGCCGTCTACGACCCGGTCTCCCGCCGCCTCACCATGGCCGCTGCAGGACACCCCCCGCCGGCCCTGGTCCTGCCCGACGGCACCGCACGGCTCATGCCCCTGACCGCGGGCCCCCCGCTCGGCGTCGGCGGGCTGCCCTTCGAGGCCAGCGAGACGGAACTGCCCGAGGGCGCCGTCGTCGCCCTGTACACCGACGGCCTCATCGAGGACCGCGATCGCGACGTCGACCACGCCACCGACGAACTGTGCCGGGCCCTGACCGCCCGCACCGAGACCCTCGACGACCTGTGCGACACCGTGCTGAAGGCCGTCCTGCCGGAAGAGCCCGGCGACGACGTGGCCCTGCTGCTGGCCCGTACCCGGGCGCTGGGCGCGGACCAGGTCGCCACCTGGGACGTCACACCGGACCCCGCCCACGTGGCCGCGACCCGGCAGGCCGCCACCGAACAACTCACCGTCTGGGGACTGGACGAGGCCGCGTTCGTCACCGAACTCGTCGTCAGCGAACTGGTCACCAACGCGATCCGCTACGGCGAACCGCCCATCCAGCTACGGCTGATCCGCGACCGCACCCTCATCTGCGAGGTCTCCGACGGCAGTTCCACCTCCCCGCACCTGCGCCGCGCCCACGCCTTCGACGAGGGGGGCCGCGGACTGCTCCTGGTCGCCCAGCTCACCCAGCGCTGGGGCAGCAGACAGACCGGCGGCGGCAAGACCATCTGGGCCGAGCAGATCCTGCCGCCGCCGGACTGATCACTCACCTCTCGGAGGCGTCGGCGGCGACCTGGGCGAGGGTGCGGCCGGAGCGCGCGGACCGGGCCCGGTGCGGGTCGGGCGTGCCGTGGCCCCGGGTGCGCCCCTCGGACGCCTTCACCAGCAGCCAGGACTCGTCGTCGCCGCCCCGGAACCGGGTCAGGGCGTACCTGCCGTGCAGCTTCGACCCGTGCAGCCGGAACGTCGCGTGCCCGTGCTCCAGCGACTCCCCGAAGTCCACGGGCCGGCCCCTGCGGTCGTGGCTCAACGGCTCGTACGTGCCGTGGTCCCAGACGATCACCGTGCCGCCGCCGTACTCGCCCGCCGGGATCACGCCCTCGAACTCCTCGTACTCCAGCGGATGGTCCTCGGTGGGCACGGCGAGCCGCTTGTCCTTCGGGTCGTCGGAGGGGCCCTTGGGGACCGACCAGGACTTCAGGACGTCGTCGACCTGGAGGCGGAAGTCGAAGTGCAGGGTGCGGGCGTCATGGATCTGCACGACGAACCGGGGTTCCTCGCGGGCCGGGGCCTGTCGCCCCGGCGGCTCGCCGGTCCGGCCGAAATCCCGCTTGCCGTGGTAGTCCCGCAGCCGGTCACGGTCACCCACCGTCGGCTCCTTCCCGGGCGCTCCGCACCACCGGGCCGCCCTGTCGCACGGGCCCCCGGGTACCCTTCCGGCGGGTCAGAACTCCTCGTGCGTCTCCGGGTCCCCGCCGACGCGCCGGTGGGCGCGGTCCGCGATCGCCGTCATCTGGGCGGGCTCCAGCTCGAAGCCGAAGACGTCGAGGTTCTGGCGCTGCCGCTCGGGGTCCGCCGACTTCGGGATGGGGAGCGCGCCGAGCTGGACGTGCCAGCGCAGGACGACCTGGCCGGGCGTCACCCCGTGGGCCTCGGCGACCGAGGCCACGACGGGATCCTCCAGCAGCGCCGTGCCCCGGCCCAGCGGGCTCCAGCTCTCGACCAGGATCCCCTTGCCGGCGTGGAAGGCGCGCAGCTCGTCCTGCGGGAAGAACGGGTGCAGTTCGATCTGGTTGACCGCGGGCAGGACCCCGGTCTCCTTCTCCAGGCGTTCGATGTGCTCGGCCGTGAAGTTGGAGACGCCGATGGAGCGTACGAGCCCGTCCTCGCGCAGCCTGATCATGGCCTTCCAGGAGTCGACGTACTGGTCGACACGGGGGAGCGGCCAGTGGATCAGGTACAGGTCCACATGGTCCAGGCCGAGGCGGGCGCGGGACGCCTCGAAGGAGGCGAGCGTCTTGTCGTAGCCGTGGTGCCGGCCGGGGAGCTTGGTCGTCACCACGATCTCCTCGCGGGGCACGCCGCTGCCGGCCACGCCACGGCCGACGCCGCTCTCGTTGCGGTAGTTCGTCGCCGTGTCGACCAGCCGGTAGCCGGCCTCCAACGCGCCGCGTACCGCCTGTTCCGCCTGCGTGTCGTCCATCGGCCAGGTGCCCAGGCCGAGGGCGGGGATCGTCGTTCCGTCGTTGAGCGTGTGCGTCGGGATGCTGATCACTGCGTGGCCTTCCCTTGACTGTGTCCTCCCTCCAGGGTCGGGGACAGGGGGAGCAGTGATCAACCGGACAGGCGGGGAGGGGACCGACGGGTCGCACGGCCCGGTCCGGCTCGTGGTCCCGGAAAGGCGGTGGGCCCGCCGCGCCTGGGCGCGCGCACCGGGACGACCTGACCGCCGTGCTCGGCGTTGCGGACACCCGGTGCGGATCGCCGCCCTGCGCGCTCTGTCCTGCGATGCAGCGAGCCGGACGCGGGCGCCCGCCGCCCGACGGCGCCACGCTCCTGCCCCGCGCCGTCCGTCTTCTGCAGGACGGCATCGACGCGCAGGTCAGGGCCGGGGCGGTCGAACTCGCCGGGCTGTGGGTGCGCGTCGACCGCGAGGCGTCCCCACGCCGGTCCGCGCCCGCGACGACGCCCCCTCGCCGGCCGTGCGCAAGAAGGCCGGCTGGTACGCCCCCGGCGGTCCCCGCCACCGCTGGACCGCACCGAAGCCCGTACGCGCGTCGCGGAGACGACCCGGCGAGGCCCTGTCGCCACGCTCGCCGAACGCTGTCACGATCTTCGGAGCCGGTCCGAGCCCGGCCGGCGCCAGCAACGACCATGCGGAGCGTGTATGACGACGGACAGGGCCACTGCGGGCCGATCGGACGAGGACTCGGGGATCGAGGTGAAACCGGTCGCCGGACACATCGGGGCCGAGATCACCGGCGTCGACCTGGCCGACGGCCTCGACGACACCGTGGTCGCCGCGATCCGGGCGGCGCTGCTGCGCTGGAAGGTGGTGTTCTTCCGCGGGCAGCGGCTCGATCACCCGGGGCAGGTGGCGTTCGCCCGCCGCTTCGGGGAACCGGTCGTGCTGCGCAAGCGCGGCAGCGCCTCGCCGCCGGACTTCCCCGAGATCGAGACCACCGCCGACCGGCTGGAGCTGGGCGGCAGGTTCGGCATGGAGCAGGACGAATGGCTGCGACGCCGACGGCACACCCTCCTGCGCGGCTGGCACTGCGACCACGGCGCCCGCATCGACCCGCCGGCCGCGACGATCCTGCGCGCCGAGACCGTCCCGCCCTACGGCGGCGACACCACCTGGTCCAACCTGGCGGCCGCCTACGCCGGACTCTCCGCCCCACTCAGGGAGTTCGTCGACGGACTGCGCGCCGAGCACCGGCTCGGCGTCGGCTACCAGCCGCGGCCCGGCGACGACGCGTACGTCCGCCATCTGCTGGACCGTCAGGTCGCCTCGCTGCACCCCCTGGTGCGCGTCCACCCGGAGACGGGGGAGCGGATCCTGTACGTCAACGGCTACTACGTCGAGCAGATCGCCGACCTCTCCCGGCCCGAGAGCGGCGCGATCCTGGAGATGCTGCTGGAGCAGGCGACCCGGCCCGAGTACACGGTCCGGTTCCGCTGGGAGCCGGGCAGCGTGGCCTTCTGGGACAACCGGGCCACCATCCACCTCGCGCCCGGTGACAACGCCCACCTCGACTTCCCCCGGACCATGCACCGGGTGATGCTCACCGGTGACGTCCCGGTCGGCGTGGACGGCAGGCCGTCCGAGCCGGTCGTCGGGCCCGGGCCCGGGCGCTGGTGACCCCGCTCAGACGTCGGACCGCCGGCCCAGGGCCGGGCCGAGCTTCGTCGCCATGTCGGTGAGGATCTGCACGTAGTCCTCGTGCTCGAAGGTGAACGGCAGCGCGAACGCGACCTCGTCGACCTCGCGGAACGCGGCGTGCGCGTGCAGCCGCTCGGCGATCTCCTGCGACGTACCGACGATGTCGGGCGCGAACATCAGACGCGCCGGACCCTGCGGCGACGCGGTACGAGGGGAGCGCTTGGCCGCGTACTCCTCGTACTTGGCGCGCTGCTCGGGCGAGGCGGAGTCGGTGGGGATGACGACGAGGCCCTGGGAGACGCGGGCGGATTCGCCGTCGGGGTGGGCGGCGCGGAAGGCGCGGATGTGGGAGAGCTGGATCTCGGCGAAGTCCGGTGCTCCCTCGACGCCCTCCGCCTTGACGACGCTGCTGACCAGGAAGTTCATACCGTGCTCGCCGGCCCACTTCGCCGAGCCGAGACTGCCGCCGCCGTACCAGAGGCGGCGGCCGAGGCCGGGGGAGTGCGGCTGCACCCGGTCCGAGAACACCTCGAACCCCTCGACCCCGCTGAAGTCGGTGGCCGGCTCCCCGCGCACGAAGTCCAGCAGGCGCCGCACCCGCTCGTAGCTGAAGTCCTCGGCGTCCGCCGTGTCCGGGTACAGCGCGCCCTTGACCTCGGCGTAGCGCATGGGCGGGCCCACGCTCACCCCGGGGTTGAGACGGCCGCCGGACAGCAGGTCGACGGTCGCCAGGTCCTCGGCCAGCCGCAGCGGGTTCTCCCACCCCAGCGGGATGACCGCGGTGCCGAGCTCGATACGGCGGGTGCGCTGCGAGGCCGCCGCCAGCACCGCGACGGGCGAGGAGATGCCGTACTGCAGATGACGGTGGCGCAGCCACGCGCTGTCGAAGCCCAGCCGCTCGCCCAGCTCGATGATCTCCAGCGTGGACTCGTGGCCCCGGCGTGGATTCTCCTCGTCGAACAGCCCGATGGTCAGAAAGCCCAGCTTGCGCAACGGGCGGGAGATCGGCGGCACGGGGCCCCTCCGTCGGTCGAGTCGTACAGCGGTTCTGTCCGGAGTGTCGCAGGCGGCGGCCGTACGGCCGCGATCAGGTCAGCGGGATGGTGATCTCGTCCTCGACCGGCGGCTCGGTCTCCTGGGCGCGGTTGCCGGTGGCCGCGTGGCAGCGCAGCCGGATCGTCTCCGGGGTGACGTCCAGACGCAGGAAGCACTTGAAGAACGGCGGGCTGTAGGTGGCCGAACTGGGGGAGAACAACTGCGTGTAGATCTTGCGGACCGGGAGCCGGAACCGTGAGGTGCGGTCGGGGCGGCCGCCGGCGCCCAGCAGACTCGCGACGACCCGCGTGCGCAGGGTGACCCGCACGGGCCCGCCCGGGGTGCGGGTCGGCGGGATGCCGAGCCGTTCGGCGATCACGGCCGTCGCCTCGGCCTCGGTGAGCGTGAAGAAGCGGCGCAGGCGCAGCCGACGGCCGTACAGCCTGCTGTAGAAGGCGAGGGAGTCACCGCGCAGCGGGTAGCAGCGGAAGTCCTTCTCGGTGACGTCGGCGACCGAGATGTGGGGGATGGTGTGGGTGGCGTGCATGAACGCGCCGCCGCCGCCCGCGACGACGTACTGGATGGTGCGGCCGTCCACCCGCACCGGGTAGCGCTGGTAGTTGTGGATGTCGCCGCCGATCGCCGCCACGTAGTGGTGCTCCGGGTCGCGGACGATGTCGTCGACCGTGCCGCCGCCGTCTATCGCGCAGGGGTGGTGCTCGCCGTCCACGTACAGGGGCGATCCGGTGATCAGGATCTTCGGGCGGGGGCCCTGGGAGACCTCGCGCAGCCAGGCGCCCTGTTCGGCGTCGATACCGCCCAGCAGGCCCGTGTCGATGCCTATGATCCGCACCGGCCCGGCGTCGATGGCCCAGTACGGACCCGGCTGCACGGCCCGTTGGGCCGCGGCCGACCGCAACTGCCGGGTCTCGTCGAGGCGTTGGCCGTCGTCCGCGCGGGGCCGGTGCCACAGCAGGGACCGCAGCCAGGCGCGGGTGAGGGGGCGGGGCCCGGGTTCCGGTTCGAGAGGCGGGGCGTCGTCGCAGAAGACGCGCATGAAAGCGCCGAGGTCCTCGTACCAGTCGTGGTTGCCGGGTATCGCGTATATCGGTGCCCGGTAGTCCTGGTACGGGCGGAAGAACTTCGTGCCGTAGTCGTCCGCGCTGCCCACCGGGTAGATCACGTCACTGGCGACCACCGCGAACCGCGTGTCCTCACCGACCTTCAGGAACCCGGGGACGACGGCGTACTGGGGATCGTCGCCCTCACCGGTGTCGCCGAGGACCATGAAGGAGAACCGGTCCGGGTCGTCCCGCCGGATCACCTTGTCGGCCGGTGCGCCCGCCGCCGCCCGCTGCGCGACCCAACGGCCGCGGGTACGACCCGTCGGGTCCCCGAACCAGGACGCCACGACTCCGTTGCGGGCGGCCCACAGCGTCTTCGGAGCGAGCCACGAGATCTTCTCGACCTTGTGGGGCATGAGCTGCTGGTACCGGCCGCGTTCCGTGGTGCCCCAGCCGGCGCCTTCGGCGGTATCACGTGAGGATTCAGACACCGGTGCACCGTAACAACGATCCGGAACCGGCCGGGAGTTGGGTCAGCTCACCGACGGCGGCTGCGCTGCGGAGTCTCGTACGGCTGCCGCGGTCGCGGTACGCCCCCCGCCGGGTTCCCGTGGACGGAACCGCGCGGCCCGGCGGGCGCGGTCCGGGCGGCCCGCCCGGGCGGAGCCGACCGGCTCGGGTCGCCGTCGCCCAGGACCAGCAGGGGATCGAACATCACCACCACGCCCGCCAGCACGAGGAAGACGACCGGCCCGAGCAGCATGGGTAACAGCAGCGAGTGGGGCGAGTCGCCGGCCCACGTGCCGCCGCTCGTGTCATGCACGTGGACGCTGACGGCGGCCATTCCCGTGTAGTGCATCCCGGACACGGCCACGCCCATGATCAGGCTGGCCCCGAGGCTGGTCAGGAAGCCGCGGATCGTGACGGCCGCCCACAGGGCCGCCGTGGCGGCGATGATCGCGATCAGCACGGAGAGTGCGACGACGAGCGGGTCGTAATGGACCTCGCCGTTCAGGTGCATCGCCGCCATGCCCAGGTAGTGCATGGCCGCGACACCGAGGCCCGTGACGACGCCCGCGGCGGACAGATTGGCGGTGCTGGCGCCCCGATAGCCCACCGTGAACACGCCGATACCGACCACGACGACCGCCACGGCCAGGCTGAGCACCGTCAGTCCCACGTCGTAGCGGATCCGGGTCTCCTCGACCTGGAACCCGATCATGGCGATGAAGTGCATCGTCCAGATGCCGCAGCCGATCGCGGCGGCGCCGAGCGCCAGCCAGCCGGCCTTCCACGACTGCGTGTCGAGCAGGGACCGGACCGTGCAGCGCAGTCCCAGAGCCCCTCCCAGACATGCCATGACATAGGCCGCCAAGGGGGTCACCACCCCGTAGCGGAACCCGTCGACCGTGCCTTCCATACGCCAACTCCCCCCGAGTCACGGCTTGTGGGGGAAGGGTTACGGGTATAGGCCAGGTAAAGCAAGCGGTTCCTGGGAGTAACCGAGGGTAAGGATTCAAGTCACGTTCGGCAGCGTCCGGCTTCGGTCACGCAGCGGCGAGTTCCAGCCATACGTGAACTTTCAGGTGCCCGGTGTGACAACCTCCCCGCACGTCTCACCCGCGTGACGCCGGATCAGAAGGTGCGCTTCAGGAGATCGAGCAGGGCCGCCCAGTGCCGCTCGTCGCCCGCCCGGTCGTACGACGCGGTGTCGGCCTGTGTGAAACCGTGGCGTGCGCCGGAGTAGACCTCGCAGGTGTGACGGACCCCGGCCGCGGTGAGCGCTTCCTCCAGGCGTTCCTGCTGCTCGACGGGCAGCGACGGGTCCTGGTCGGCGTGCCCGAAGTACAACTCCGCGGTGACCTCGCCGGCCACCAGGTGGGGGCTGTCCGGAGCCTCGGTCGCCAGCCGGCCGCCGTGGAAACCCGCCGCGGCCGCGACCCGCTCCGGGTAGGTGCCGGCGGTGAGGAGGGCCAGCCGGGCGCCCATGCAGTAGCCGGTGACGGCGATCGGGCCGTCGGCGGCCTCGGGGCAGTCGGCCAGCCACCGCAGACAGGCGTCCGCGTCCCGCATCGCCGATTCCGGGGTCAGCGCCTGCACGATCGGGCCGATCCGCTCGAAGATCTCCGGCCGCGCCCCCGGATCGATGAACTCCGGCAGCTCCACCACGGGCGCCCGCCCGTGCCGGTAGAACACGTTGGGCACCAGGACCGTGTAGCCGGCCGCGGCCAGCCGGTCGGCCATGGACGTCAGCTGAGGGCGCAGTCCGAACGCGTCCATGTAAAGGAGAACCGCCGGATGCGGGCGACCGTCACCGGGATGCGCCAGATACGCGTCGGCGGTGCCGTCGCCGGTGGGGATGTCGACTGCGGTGCCCTGTACTGCGGTCATGGCTGGGGCTGCCTCTCCGTGGGGTCGGCCGACGAGACCGCCCAGTGGGCCGGGCGGACCATGGTCATCGTGACACGCCTGGTCCGGGGCGTGTCCCGCACCCCTTCTCGCCTTGCCCCGCCGTGAACACTCCTTGGTGAACCCGTTACTCGAACCGGGACACGTCGCCCGCGCCCTTGCGGATGATCTCCGCCTCGCCGCCCGAGAAGTCGATGACCGTCGTCGGTTCGGTTCCGCAGTCCCCGGAGTCCACCACCGCGTCCAGGACGTGGTCCAGCCGGTCCTTGATCTCCCAGCCCTGCGTCATCGGCTCCTCCTCGTCCGGCAGCAGCAGCGTGCTGGACAGCAGCGGCTCGCCGAGTTCGGTGAGCAGGGCCTGGGTGACGACGTGGTCGGGGATGCGCACGCCGACCGTCTTCTTCTTCGGGTGCTGGAGCATGCGCGGCACCTCCTTCGTCGCGGGCAGGATGAAGGTGTAGCTGCCGGGCGTCGACGCCTTGATCGCGCGGAAGACGTCGTTGTCGACCCGTACGAACTGGCCGAGCTGCGAGAAGTCCTGGCACACCAGGGTGAAGTGGTGCCGGTCGTCCAGCCGGCGGATCGTGCGGATCCGGTCGATGCCGTCACGGCTGCCCAGTCGGCAGCCCAGCGCGTAACAGGAGTCCGTCGGGTACGCGATGAGCGCACCGGAGCGGATGCTGTCGGCGACCTGGGAGATGGTGCGCGGTTGCGGGTTGTCGGGGTGCACGTCGAAGTACTTGGCCATCCGTCGAGCTTATGCCGTACGCGGGCGGCGACCGCGCAAGCCCGAGAGGGCCTCTCGAGGCAACGGCGTGAACGCGGCGACGAACTCCGCCCCCCGGTCGGCCGTCGTCCCCGCGCCACATCAGGGCCGGCTCCTCCAGGACACGGGTCTGCTTCGACAGCGCGGGCTGGGAGACGAAGAGCTCCTGGGCGGCGCCGGCATCGCCCCCGGGGGAACGGGCTCGCTGCCGACCCGGCCCCGGTCACCGCGAACGGCCTTGACTCCCCCGACGGCCACCGGCACGTTCGCGTACGGGACGCGGTGAGCACCGGCGTGCGGCGACCGTCCGCCGGGCGTGAGGTAACGTCCCCGACCGATGTGCCGAACGATGCGAGGGGCGAGGAGAAGGCCGACGTGGCTGGCCGAGAGGGCGGATACCGTCACACGGAGGTGAGGGGCACGCAGGACGTGGAGTGGGCGCAGGAGTTGCTCGACCATCTGCGGCCCACCGGGCGGGACGTGCGCCGGGTCGTCGCGTGGCTCGCCGACGCCGTGCAGGGCCGGGTCTCCCTGCAGGACGGCACCGGCGCACTCCTCGCCGGCACCCGGGTGCCGGTGGACACGGACCTGGTCGCGGACATCGTCGCCGGGCGCATCGCCTCCGCCGCCTGGGAGGGGGACGCCCGGCATCTGCGGCTGGTCAGGGTGGAGCGGCCGGCCCCTTCCTGCGCCGGCGTGCTGGCCGTGGCACGTACGGCCCCGTTCGACCGGCGTGCCTCGGACATCGTGACGCACACCGTGCAGGTCGTCGAGCTCCTGCTGCGGGCGCGTGAGGCGACCGCGGCAGGCCGTCGGCTGGAGCGGGCGACGTCCGACCTGAGGCTGGCGATCCTGCAACTGCTCATGGTGGAGGACACCGTCTCGGCCCGTCGGGTCGCGGCGGGCCTGTGGCCGGGACTGCTCGACACGGACACGGCCTGCGTCTACGTCGTCGAAGGTTCCGCCGAGCAGCGTGACCGCATAGCCGAGGAATGCCTCGACGCGACGGAGGAGCAGGCCCTCGTCGTACGCTGCCCGGCCATGGACGAGCACGTGATCGTCGTGACCCCCCGCGAGGCCGCGGGTGCTGCCCTGCGGTCCCTCATCGTCCGCAACCCCGGTACGTTCCTCGGCGGCAGCGCCCGGCAGAGCCTCGCCCGCACCGCCACCGCCTACGGACAGGCCGTCAGCGCCCTGGCCGTCGCGCACTTCCGGCCGGACAAGGCGGCCGTCTACGCGGAACGCACCCACCCCGAACGCCTGATGGACCCCGCCGCCCTCCGCGAGTGGACCGCCCACGTGCTGCACCCGCTCGACACGCTGCCGCATCACACCCGCGCCGAACTCCTCGCCACCACCCGGCTCGGACTGGAGTTCACCGCCGTGAACGCGGCGAAGGTCCTCGGCGTCAGCCGCAACACCGTCCGCGCCCGGATGGAACGCGTCGAAGGACTGCTGGGCACCGACTTCTCCGACCTGACCGTCCGGGCGGCCGCGCATCTCGCCCTCAACACCCAGATCGGCCTCGCCGAGATCCCGGCCGTAAGGGGCGCCGCGCAGCCGGTCCCGGTCCGGCTCGCCGACCTTCTCGCCGGCACCGCGGTCCGCGCCTGGGCGCACGACCTGCTCGGCGGACTGGACGCCGACACCCGGGACCTGCGCCGGACGCTGCGCACCTGGATAGCCGCCGGCGGCAACTCCGAACGGGCCGCCCAGACCCTCGGCATGCACGCGCAGACCGTGCGCGAGCACGTCCGCGGCGCCGAACCCGTCCTCGAACGCCAGCTCCTCGCCGCCGGCAGCGATCTCTACGAGGTCGTCCTGGCCCACCTGGCCGTGGGCGACCTCGAACCTCCCGTCCTGGACCGGGCGAAACCGGGCCATCCGGACTCACCTGTGCACGGGTGAGCCCTGTGCACGGCACAGCGGGCATCGACACGATTCACAACGGTTGCGTTCCACACGTAAGTTCTAGGCACCGCGGGGGCACGACCGGAACGGGGGACCGGTCGCGCTCCCGCGCCCCGGCCTGGTGAGCCGCACCGACCGTCCGGTCAGCCGCGCAGCCGTGCCGGGATCTCCTGCCGGCCGGACGTGATGAACGACGGCACCTGCCGCGGGCCTGGGAACGTGCGAACAGCGCAGGTGGTCGTCGGCCCCGCGAGCCGCGTCGAAGGTGTCCGGGTCCGGCCCGTGGTGCGCGGGACGACCGCGTTGCCGATGGGCAGGCCGGCGGGTGGCGGCCGGAACGCGCCAGCCGCCAGGTGTTCCTAATCGGCGGTGAGGGCCCGTGACGGACCGGTGAGTTGGTCGCGCGATTCGGCGATCTCCGGGCGCCGGACGAGCTGTTGACGCCGCGATCGCGGCAGCCCGTCGCCAAGGACGAGTGGGACAGTGGGGCGGCGGAGAGATCACCGGCCATCAGGTCCGGTCATTCGATCACCGAGTCGGTTCCAGAGCAGTCGGGACAGGTTCGAGTCGGGGCGGCAGCGCGGAGCGCGAAGCCCTCACCCGTGGCGCCCGCAGCACGCCACAGACCGTCATCGTCCGGTTTCGCAGCGTCGTTGGGCACCCGCTTCGGCAGCGGTCGTGCTCTGTTCGCTTCCGCGGCACCTGTCGGAATCGTCGGGCGGTGTGCCCTGGTGGAGGAGGGGTACTCGGGCGGTCCCGGAACGACTACCGCTGGAGGAGGCCCGAATGACCAGCAGCACGGAGACCGGCGGCGTGACCGGTACGCCGGACAAGGACTACAACCTGATCTGGTATGTAGAGGCGTGCCTGAACAACGCGCTGCGTCTGGAGAGCTACATCCAGGACGCGGAGCGCGAGAAGGACGCCGAGGTCGCCGACCTGTTCCGCAGGGCGCAGGCGGACAGCCGCAAGGGTGCCGAACTGGGCAAGGGGCTTCTGCGCGCCCGGCTCGACGGGAGCTGACGCCCTGACCGGGGCCCGGACGCCAAGGCAGACCGGCGTCCGGGCCTTCGGCATGTCGAGCCCGGCAGGTCGAGCCGTCGTCGAGTCGTTGAGCACCCAAGTTCCTTTGATACACAGGGTTTACACTGTGGCAGCCGACGTGCCCGGCGGGACTTGCTAACGTGTTACCCGCCGGTAGCAAGCTGCAGGAGTGATCACGGGGGTCGGTGGGCCGGCACGTTTCTCCCGCCTATCCGGACAGGTGAGACTCGTACATATGGCTCGTTCCCTGGTCGACCTGCTGACCACGCACGCCTCCGACCAGCCCGACCGGACCGCGTACCGCTTCCTCGTCACGGGCGACTGTGATGGGGAGATCCAGGACATCTCCTACGGGCGACTGGCCGGCCGGGCCCGGGCGATCGCCGCCTGGCTCCAGGAGCGCGGCCTGACCGGATCCCGGGCCATGCTGCTGTACCCGCCCGGCCTGGAGTTCATCAGCGGCTACCTGGGCTGCCTGTCGGCGGGGGTCGTCGCGGTACCGGGCGTGCCCCCGCAGGGCCGGGCGCACAACCACCGCGCGCTGACCCGCACGAAACGCCTGATAGCCGACGCGGACGCCAAGGTGATCCTCGGCGGCCGCGACGTGATCGCCGCCCTGGCCGGCATGGCGGAACACCTGCCCGAGCTGGCCGACCTCACCTGCGTGGCCACCGAGGACATCCCCGACGAGGCGGCCGCCTCCTGGCGCGAACCCGACCTCACCGCCGACTCGGTCGCCTTCCTCCAGTACACCTCCGGCTCCACCTCCGCACCCAAGGGCGTGGTCCTCACCCACGGCAACCTGCTCGACAACGAACGGGTCATCACCGAACGGATGGGCCACACCCCGGACACCATCGAGGCGTACGGCCGCGAACTGATCGTCAGCTGGCTGCCCGTGTACCACGACATGGGCCTCATCGGCCCGGTCCTCAACACGGTCTACCTCGGCCTCACCACCACCCTCTTCTCCCCGCTGCACTTCCTCCAGCGGCCCGACCGCTGGCTGAAGGCCGTCAGCCGCTACCGTCCGCACACCAGCGGCGGCCCCAACTTCGCCTACGAGCTGTGCCTGAAGCACGCCACTCCCGAACTCGTCGACGGGCTCGACCTGTCGTCGTGGAAGGTCGCCTTCAACGGCGCCGAACCGGTACGCCCGGCCACCCTGCGGCGGTTCACCGAGACCTTCGCCCCGGCCGGCTTCCGCAGCGAGGCCTTCTACCCCTGCTACGGGCTGGCCGAGTCCACCGTGATGGTCACCGGCGGCACGGTGGACACCCCGCCCACGCTCCTCGCCGCCGCGGACACGGGACCGCAAGCGGGTGAGGCGGACGCGGCTGCGGTCGGCTGCGGCCGGCCCGGCCCGGGCGTCACCCTCGTGATCGCCGACCCCGAACACCACAAGGAACTCCCCGAAGGGGAGGTCGGCGAGATCTGGGTCGCCGGCGCGAGCGTCGCCAAGGGCTACTGGCGCAACACCCTCGCCACCCGCGAGACCTTCCGCGCCACCCTCCCCGGCCGCGAAGGCCGCTTCCTGCGCACCGGCGACCTCGGACACCTGCGCGACGGCGAACTCTTCGTCACCGGCCGCCTCAAGGACCTCATCGTCATCGACGGCCGCAACCACTACCCGCAGGACCTCGAACTGTCCGCCGAGATGGTCCACCCCGCCCTGCGCCCCGGCTGCACCGCCGCGTTCTCCGTCGACGCCGGAGTGGACGGAGAACAGGTCGTCCTCGTGGCCGAGGCCGCCCCGGAGGCCGCGGGCGAGGCCGGGAAGATCACGGAGCTGATCCGCAGCGCCGTCGGCGAGGCGCACGGCGTGTCCGTGCGCGACGTCGTCCTGGTCCACCCCGGCACGATCCCCAAGACGTCCAGCGGCAAGATCCAGCGCCGCGCCTCCCGGGCTGCCCACCTGGGCGGCACCCTCGCCGTCGTCACCGCGCCCGCCACCCGCTGACACCGCCCGCCGTCGGCGCGACCGTCCGCACCGACGGCGGCCACGCGGCCGTACCGACACCGGCCGCGCGTTCCGTCGTACGGCCGCCATCCCGGCCGTACCGCCCCCGCTCGTACGGGAAACAGCCCCACCCGACTTCACGAGGACACCTGACCAGATGCCTGCGAACGAGTCCCCGAAGCAGTCCGTCACCACACCCGAGGGCGTACGGGCCTGGCTGGTGTCCGCCGTGGCCGAGGCGTCCGGGCTGGACCCGCTGACCGTCGACCCGCACCGGCCGATCGCCGAATTCGGCCTGGGCTCACGCCAGTTGGTGACCCTGGCCGCGGAACTCTCGGAACGGACGGGCCGGCCCCTCAACCCGTCCCTCGTCTTCGACCACCCGACGGTCGCGGCACTCGCCGACGCCGTGTCCGGCGACGCTCCGGCCCCTGGCCCTGCCCATGTCCCCGCGGTTGCGGCCGCGGGTCCCGTGCGCGGGGACGACGACATCGCGATCATCTCCATGGCCTGCCGCTTCCCGGGTGGCGCCGACGACCCCGAGGCACTGTGGCGGCTGCTGTCCGCCGGTGCGGACGCCGTCACCGAGGTACCGCCGGGCCGCTGGAACACGCAGGGCCTGCACGACGCCGACCCGGAGACCACCGGCACGGCCTACTCCCTGCACGGCGGCTACCTCGACGGCATCGACCGCTTCGACGCGGCCTTCTTCGGTATCTCGCCGCGCGAGGCCGACGCCATGGACCCCCAACAGCGGCTCCTGTTGCAGACCGCCTGGGAGACCATCGAGCGCGCCGGCATCGTCCCCGAGACGCTGAACGGCAGCTCCACGGGTGTCTACGTCGGCCTGTACGACAGCGGCTACCTGACCTCGGCCCCACTGGGCAGACTCGACGGACACGTCGGCACCGGCTCGGCCGGCAGTGTGGCCTCCGGTCGCATCGCCTACACCCTCGGCCTCCAGGGCCCGGCGGTCACCGTCGACACCGCCTGCTCCTCCTCCCTCGTCGCCCTGCACCTGGCGGCGCGGGCGCTCGCGGGCGGTGAGTGCGACCTGGCGCTGGCCGGCGGCGCGAGCCTGCTGGTGACGCCGCGCGGCCACGTCGAGTTCAGCCGGCTGCGCGGGCTGTCGCCGTCCGGGCGGTGCAGTCCGTTCGGGACCGGCGCGGACGGCGTGGTGTGGGCCGAGGGCTGCGGCCTGGTCCTGCTCAAGCGGCTGGCGGACGCCCGCCGGGACGGGGACCGGGTCCTCGCGGTCGTCAAGGGCTCGGCGATCAACCAGGACGGCCGCAGCCAGGGCCTGAGCGCCCCCAACGGACCCGCCCAGGAAAGGGTGGTGCGCGCCGCGCTGGACGCGGCCGGTCTCCGGCCCGACGACGTGGACTACGTCGAGACCCACGGCACCGGGACCCCGCTCGGCGACCCCATCGAAGGCCGGGCTCTGGCCGCCGTGTTCGGACCGGGCCGCCCCGCCGACCGCCCGCTCGGCATCGGCTCCCTCAAGTCCAACATCGGTCACACCCAGGCCGCCGCGGGCATCGGCGGCGTCATCAAAACCGTGCTGTCCCTCGGCCATGGACAGCTCCCCGCCTCCCTGCACGCCGACACCCCGACCGAGCACGTCGACTGGACGACCGCCGGCCTGACCGTCCTCACCGGCACCCGCCCCTGGCCCCGCGACGAGGAACGAACACGACGCGCCGGCGTCAGCGCGTTCGGAATCAGCGGCACGAACGCACACGTGGTCCTGGAGGAGACACCGCGGGACCTGGCGGGGCGGGGCCCGGTCCCCTCACGTGACGGTGTGCTGCCGGAGTTGGCTGGACCGGACGAGGAGACGGAGCAGGACCAGGACCAGGGGCGACCGGGCCCGGCGACTTCGCCGGGGCTGGCCCGCCCAGGTGGGGAGCCGGAGCAGGACGCGGACCACCCGGGCGACGGTGCACCGCGAAGACAGGGCCGGCCGGGTGAGGGAACACCGCAGAACCCCGAGCTGCCCGACAAGGGTCCGCAGGACCAGGCAGACACGACCGGTGCGAACCACCCCGCGCCGAGCCTCTTCCCGCTGTCCGCGCGTACCCTGCCCGCCCTTCAGCGGCAGGCCGACCGTCTCCACGCGGCCCTCGCCGCGGAGCCGTACGTGGCACTGCCGTCGGTGGCCGCCGCGTTGGCCCACCACCGCACGCACTTCGAGCAGCGGGTCGTCGTCCGGGCGGGCGGTCGGGACGCGCTGCTGGCCGCTCTGCGCCGGCTGGCCGAGGGGCGGCCGGACCCGGAGTGGGTCGTCGGCCCGGAACGGGCCGGGCCGCACGGCAAAGTGGCGTTCGTCTTCCCCGGCCAGGGTTCCCAGTGGACCGGAATGGCCCGTGACCTTCTCGACAGCGACCCGGTGTTCGCCGACGAACTCGACCGCTGCGACGCCGCCCTGCGCCCCTTCACCACCTGGTCGGTCGCGGCCGTCCTGCGGGGCGACACGAACGCCCCGTCCGCGGACCGTGTCGACGTGGTCCAGCCGGTCCTGTTCGCGGTGATGGTGTCCCTCGCCGCCGTGTGGCGGGCCCGCGGCGTACGTCCCGACGCCGTGATCGGACACAGCCAGGGCGAGGTCGCCGCCGCCTGCGTCGCCGGGGCGCTCAGCCTCAACGACGCCGCGGCCGTGGTCGCCCTGCGGAGCCAGGCCCTGACCGAACTGTCCGGCACCGGCACCATGGCCGTCGTCGCCCTGCCGCACACCGAGGTGAGCGCCCGTCTCGCCGAGCACGACGGCCGGATCTCCGTCGCCGCCCTCAACAGCGGCCGCTCGACCGTGATCGCCGGTGACGTGGACTCCGTGGAGACCCTGCTCGCCGACCTCGACCGGCAGCAGGTGTTCGCCCGCCGCCTCGACGTCGACTACGCCTCCCACACCGACCGGGTCGAACCGGTCCGCACGGCGATCCTCGACGAACTCGACGGCGTCACCACCTGCCCGACGTCCGTCGCCTGGTACTCCACGGTCACCGGCGAACCGGTCACCGAGGAACTCGAAGCCGACTACTGGTACACCAACCTGCGCGAGCCCGTCCGCTTCGCCCCCACCGTCGCGCGCATGGCCGCCGACGGCTACCGCCACTTCGTCGAACTCAGCCCCCATCCCGCCCTGTTGACCGCCCTGCGCACCATCGGCGAGGACACGGACCACGACCTCGTGGCGATCGGCTCGCTGCGCCGCGACGAGAGCGGCCCCGCCTGCCTCGACCGGGCGGCCGCCGAACTCCACGTCCAGGGACGGCACCTCGACTGGCGCCGCCTGGTTCCGGACACCGACCCGGCGGACCTGCCCACGTACGCCTGGGACCAGCAGCGCCACTGGATCGAGCCCGCGACCGCCACCGCAGGCCCCGGATTCCTCGACCGCGCCGCCCACCCGCTGCTCGGCATCCAGCTCCAGTCCCCGGACGAGACCCGCTGGACGTTCCGCGACGAGTGGTCGACGGCGACCGCGGACTGGCTGCCGGACCACACCGTCTTCGGCCGCACCGTGGTGTCGGGTACCACCCTGATGGAACTGTGCCGTGCCGCGCTCGCCGTGGCCCGCCCGGGAGACGTCACCGACCTGCTCCTCCTCGCGCCCCTCACCCTGCCCGCCTCCGGCACGGTCGAGGTGTCCGTCGAGGTGACCACCGCCGGTCCGGTACCGGAGATCACCGTGCACAGCCGCCCCCGCGGCGACGAGTCCGCAGGCTGGACGCTGCACGCGACGGCGTCGGCCGCCGAGCCGGCCTCCGCGGCGGAGGGGCAGCCGCCGGTGTGGCCGGAGGCCGCCGAGGAGGCCTGGAGCGAGCAGACGTACGCCCGCCTGGCCGGCCTCGGTCTCGGCTACGGCCCCGCCTTCCGGGGCGTACGGCAGGCCCTCACCACCGGTGACGGCGAACTTCTGGCCCGCCTGTCCCTGCCCCCGGCGGCCCGTGACGCCGGCGACCCGTATCCGGTCCACCCGGCACTCCTGGACGCCGCGCTGCACGTCGCCGCCGCGTTCGACGCCGCCGAGGACCGGGTGCTGCTCCCGATCGCGGTGGGCCGCTGCGTCCTGCCGCCCGGCGGCGCCACCGAACTGACCGCGTCCGTACGGCGCACCGGCGGTTCGGGGACCGACCTGGCCCTGGACGTGACGCTGTGGGACACCGACGGTTTCCTCGCCGGCCGTCTGGAGTCCGTACGGCTGCGTGCGGTGAGCCCCGCGGACCTGCGCGGCGGTCCGCAGAGCGGGCGGCACTTGTACGAGGTGGCGTGGCAGCCCGTCGTCCCGCGGCCGGCCGAGGCGCCCGGCACCTCGTGGAGCGTCGTCGGCGACCGGCACGATCCGTGGGTCGCCGATGCCCTGAGCGCTCTCGACGCGGCGGGGATAGAGCAGTGCGGGACGGGCGCCGACGTTCTCGTACGGCTGTGGCCGCAACCGGCGCCGGACGACGAAACGGCCGCTGCGGCACAGGAGTTGGCGGCCACGGCCCTCGCCGAACTGCAGGCACTGATCGCCCTGCCGGCCGAGGAGGCACCCGCCGGGATCCTGTGGGTGACCCGGGGCGCGGTCGCGGCCGGCGACGACGACACCGTGCCCGGCCTCGCCCAGTCGGTGCTCTGGGGCCTGGCCCGCGGCGCCCGCACCGAGCACCCCGACCTCGGACTGACCCTGCTGGACCTCGACGACCTCGACCCCGCCGCCGCGCTGACCGCGGCCGTCACGCAGGCCGGCGAGCCCGAACTCGCCGCCCGTGACGGGGCGTTGCTCGCGCCCCGGCTGGTGCGCGCCCGCCCGGTCGAAGCGGCGGGCATCCCGGCCGGGGTGCCCACCGACGGCACCGTACTGGTCACCGGCGGCCTGGGCGCCGTAGGGCGCCACATCGCCCGCCTGCTCGCCGAACGCGGCGTCCCGCGGCTGCTGCTCACGTCCCGCCGGGGCGCCCAGGATCCCCGCACCGCCGACGTCACCGCCGAACTGACCGCGCTCGGCGCCCAGGTCGAGGTGGCGGCCTGCGACATCGCGGACGCGGAAGCGGTGGCCGCGCTGCTCACCCACGTCGGAGACGAGTCGCCCCTGCGCGGTGTCGTGCACTGCGCCGGCGTCCTGGCCGACGGGATCGTCGCCGAACTGACCCCCGACCGCCTCGCCCAGGTCATGCGCCCCAAGGTCGACGGCGCCGCCCACCTGCACCGCCTCACCGCCGGCCTGCCGCTCGGCCTCTTCCTGCTGGTGTCCTCGGCCGCCGGTGTCCTCGGCAACGCGGGCCAGGCCAACTACGCGGCCGCCAACGTCTTCCTCGACCAACTGGCCCACCACCGCAGGGCCCTGGGCCTGCCCGGCGTCTCGGTCTCGTTCGGCGCCTGGGCGGGCCAGGGCCTGGCCGCCGCCCACGCCGACCTCGACCGGATGGCCCGCCTGGGCCTGCGCGCCCTCACCGCCGACCAGGGCCGCGACCTCGTCGACCTCGCCCTGGACCGGAACAGCCCGCATCTGGTCGCCTGGGCCCTGGACCTGCCGCGCCTGCGGGACAACGCGGCCATCGCGGCCATCGCGGACGGACCCGGCTCCGCCCTCTGGCGCTCGCTGCTGCCCGCGCCCCGCACGCGCGGCGACGCCGGACAGGGCCTCGCGGACCGCCTCGCCCGACTGCCCGAGGCCGAACGCGCCGCCCGCGTCCTCGCCCTGATCCGCGAGGAGGCCTCGCTCGCGCTCGGCCTGCGCTCGGCGGAGGGTGTGCGCCCCGACCAGCCGCTGCGCGAACTGGGCATGGACTCGGTGACGGCGGTCGAGCTGCGCGGTCGCATCAACACCCGTCTGGGCACCCGGCTCCCCGCCACCCTGCTCTTCGATCACCCCACTCCGGCCCGGCTCGCCGACCACCTCCTGACCACCGCACTGGCACCGACCCGCCGCGCCGCCCCCGCCAGGGCGACCGCCCGCCCCACGACACCTGCGGACGGCGAAGCCGTCGCCCTGGTCGCCATGGCCTGCCGTCTGCCCGGCGGTGTCAGCGACCCCGAGGGCCTGTGGGACCTCGTCACCCGGGGCGGTGACGCCGTCGGCCCGTTCCCGGCCGGGCGCTGGGACGTGGAGTCGCTGTACGACCCCGACCCGGAGGCGAGGGGCAAGTCGTACGCCCGCGAAGGCGGGTTCCTCGACGACATCGAGTCCTTCGACGCGGGCTTCTTCGGCATCACCCCGAAGGAGGCCGCCGCCATGGACCCCCAGCAGCGACTCCTGCTGGAGACGACGTGGGAGGCGCTGGAACGCGCCGGAATCGTGCCCGCCCGCCTCGCGGGCAGCAGCACCGGTGTGTACGTCGGCATGTTCGGCAGCGACTACCTGTCCGGCTCCCGGCTCGACCAGCTCGACGGATACGTCGGCACCGGCACCGCCCTCAGCGTCGCCTCGGGCCGGCTCGCCTACACCCTCGGCCTGAACGGGCCCGCGCTGACCGTCGACACCGCCTGCTCGTCGTCCCTGGTGGCGGTCCACCTGGCTGCCCAGGCGCTGCGCGCGGGCGAGTGCGACCTCGCGCTCGCCGGCGGAGTGACGCTGATGGTGACACCGCAGACCTTCGTCGAGTTCAGCCGGCTGCGCGGCCTGTCCCCGACCGGCCGCTGCCGTTCCTTCTCCGACGCGGCCGACGGCGCCGTCTGGGCCGAGGGCGCGGGGATGGTCGTACTCAAGCGGCTCGGTGACGCCCGCCGGGACGGCGACGAGGTGCTGGCCGTGCTGCGCGGCACCGCCGTCAACCAGGACGGCCGCAGCCAGGGCCTGTCCGCGCCCAACGGTCCCGCGCAGGAGCAGGTGATCCGACGGGCCCTGGAGCTGTCCGCGCTGGAGCCGGCCGACATCGACTACGTCGAGGCCCACGGCACCGGCACCACCCTCGGCGACCCGATCGAGGCGAACGCCCTGGCCGGGGTCTTCGGCGACGACCGCCCTGAGGACCGCCCCCTGTACCTGGGCTCGCTGAAGTCCAACATCGGTCACGCGCAGGCCGCTTCGGGCGTCGCCGGGCTCATCAAGGTGGTGCAGTCGCTCCGGCACGGGACACTGCCGCGCACCTTGCACGCCGGCACGCCCAGCCGTCACGTGGACTGGGACGACAGCGGGCTGCGTCTCCTCCAGGAGCCGATGCCGTGGCCGTCGTCGGCCGAGCGGCCCCGGCGAGCCGGGATCAGCTCCTTCGGGATCAGCGGAACCAACGCACACGTGATCGTGGAGGAGGCCCCCGGCCCCGAGGTGCGGTCCGCCGCGGCGCAACCCAGCCCCGGCAAGCGATTGTTCGTGCTGTCCGGGCGGGACGACACCGCCGTACGGCAGCAGGCCGCCCGCCTGGCCGGGCACCTCGCCGAGGACGCCGACCTGCCCGGCGTCGCCCACACCCTGGCCCGGCACCGCAGCCACTTCGGGCGGCGCGCGGCACTCGTCGCGGGCGACCGGACCCAACTGCTCGCCGGACTCGACGCGTTGGCGGACGGACGGACGCCGATCGCGCCGTCCCACGAGGACCCACAGACGGGCAAGGTCGCCTTCGTCTTCTCGGGGCACGGCGGTCAATGGCCCGGCATGGGCGGGCAGTTGCTCGCCGAGTCGAAGGTGTTCCGCGACGAGCTGACCCGGATCGACGAGGCGGTGGCCCGGCAGGCCGGCTGGTCCGTGCTCGATGTCCTGCGCGACACCGCGGACACGACCCGCCTCGACCGGACCGACGTCCTCCAGCCGGTGCTGTTCGCCGTCAACGCGGCACTGGCCGCCGCCTGGCGCTCCGTCGGCGTCACCCCGGACGCGGTGATCGGGCACAGCCTCGGCGAGATCGCCGCCGCGTACAGCGCGGGCGCGCTCACGTTGGACGACGCCGTGACCGTGGTGACCGGGCGCGCTCAGGCCGTCGTACCCCTGGCCGGCCGGGGCGGCATGCTGGCCCTGGAACTGCCCCGCCCGCAGGTGGAGGAACTGCTCACGCCCCACGCGGGCCGGCTGTTCGTCGCCGCCGTCAACAGCGCCCACTCCACGGCCGTCTCCGGCGACGCCGAAGCGCTGGCCGACCTGGCCCGGCACCTGGAGGAGCGGCGCATCCCCGCCCGCAGGCTGTCGACCGCGTTCGCCTCGCACACCCCCTTGATGAACCCGCTGCGCGAGGAACTGCTCGACCGTTTCGCCACCGTCGGCGGAACCTCGACGCCGACCCCGCTGTACTCGACGGTCCTGGCCGAGCCGGTGCCGGGGGAACGGCTGGACGCCGGGTACTGGTTCGCGAACCTCAGCGAGCCGGTCCGCTTCGCGGACACCGTGCGGCGGATGCTGGCCGACGGCCACCGCTGCTTCGTCGAGCTGAGCCCGCATCCCTCCCTCGGCGCGGCGATCGAGGCGGTCGCGGCCGAGGCCGGCGTCGACGCGGTCGGCGTCGCCTCACTGCGCCGCGGCGACGGGGGACAGGACGCCCTCCTGCGCGGGCTGGGCGAGCTGTACACCGCCGGGCACGCTCCCGACTGGTCGGCGCTGTTCCCGACCGGGCACCGGGTCGACCTGCCGACGTACGCCTTCACCCGCGAACGCCACTGGCTCGCACCCGCCCCGACGGCCGGCGGCTCACCGCTGACCGGCACCCACGTCGAGAGCAGCGACGAACCCGGCCGGCACCTCTTCCAGGCCGACGTCGACCTGCGCGACCCCCGCTTCGCCTACCTGGCCGACCACCGCGTCACCGGCGAGGTCTGGCTCCCCGGCGCGGCCTTCCTCGACATGGCGCTGGAAGCCGCCACGGCCGTACAGGGCGGCAGCGGGGTCCGGCTGGCGGACGTCGGGTTCGTGCAGCCGCTGCGTCTTGACGCGGAGACGCCCGTACGGCTGCAACTCGTGCTGCACCCGGCCGCGGACGGCTTCCGGGACTTCACCATCGCCTCGGCGGCCACGGACACATCGTGGGAGAGGCACGTCGCCGGGCGGGTGGCGGTCACCGCACCCGCCGAGGAAGTGGGCGAGGATCTTGCCGCGTGGCGCGAGCGGTGCGACGAACTCGCCGACCTCCCGGCCGTATACGCCGGTCTCACCGCCCTCGGCATCGACTACGGACCCGCCTTCCGGGGCCTGGAGGAGGGCCGCCGAACGTCCGGCGCGGCACTTGGCAGGCTCACCCGCAGGCCCGCCGACGGCCACCTGCTGCACCCCGCCGTCCTCGACGCCGCCTTCCACACCGCCGCCCTGCCCGGCGCCGCACCCCAGGGGCGGGCGTTCGTCCCCGCCGGAGTCGGCCGTCTCCGCTTCACCGGCCGCGGAACCGCACCCGCCTGGGCGGCCTGCACACTGCGTGCCCTGGACGGCGACACAGCCACCCTCGACCTGCGCCTGTACGACGAGGACGAACAACTCCTCCTGGCGGCGGAGGAGTTCACGCTGGCCGCCCTCTCGCCCCTGGACGGCGCACTGTTCGAGACTCGCTGGCAGCCCCGCCCGGCCCCCAAGGAGCCGCAGACACAAGGCGGTTGGCTGATCCTGGCGGACGAGACCGGTGTGGCCGACGCGCTCGCCGAGCGCCTGCACTCCGCCGCCGTGCCGCATGTGATCGCCCGCAGAGGATTGGCGTACGGCACCAAGGGCCCGGGCCGCTATGTCATCGACCCGGCCGATCCACGGCACCTGACCCGACTCCTCGACGAGGCCTTCACGGACGCGCCGCCCGAGCGCGTGGTCCAGCTGTCTGCGCTCGACGCCCCGCCGGTCACGGACGCCGGCACGGCCGAGGAGGCGGCCCGGCTCTGCTGCCTCGACACCCTCAACCTGGTACGGACGTTCACCGACCGCGCCCAGGGCCGGGCACCCCGCCTCTTCGTCGTCGTCCGAGGCAGCCAGGCCGCCGGTGACAGCACGCGGGTCGCCCACCCCGAGCAGGCGCTCGCGTGGGGCTTCGGCCTCGCCGTGGCCCAGGAGCATCCGGAGCTGGCGGCCACACTGATCGACCTGCCGCCCACGGACGGCGTCGACGCGCTGTGGACACAGCTGCGGCACGCCGACGACGAACGCCTCGTGGCCCTGCGCGGCGAGGGCCGCCTGGTCCCGCGCCTGACCCGCACCCGCCCCGACGACGCGGGACACGGCGCGATCACCCCGGACGGCGTGTATCTGATCACCGGTGGCCTGGGCGGCCTCGGCCGGGTCGTCGCCGAACGACTCGCGGGCAGGGGCGCCCGGCGGCTGGCCCTGCTGAGCCGCGGTCTGCCCACCGAGGAGGCCGCGAGCTGGATCGGGGAACTGGAGGGGCGCGGGGTCACCGTGCACCTCGCCCGCGCCGACGTCGCCGACCGCGACAGCCTGGCCGCCGCCCTGGACGCCGTACGACGCGCCGCCGGCCCCATCGCCGGGATCGTCCACGCTGCCGGTGTGCTCGACGACGCCACCGTAGCCAACCTGACCGACGACAGCGTCCTGCGCGTCCTCGCCCCCAAGGTTCTCGGCACCGCCCTGCTCACCGAACTGGTCCCGGAGGCCGAGAGCCTCGTCCTGTTCGCCTCGGCCGCCGGTCTCCTCGGCTCGGCAGGGCAGAGCTCCTACTCGGCGGCCAACGCCTTCCTCGACGCCTGGGCCCACCACCTCTCCCGCACCGGCCGCCGGGCACTGAGCCTGGACTGGGGCGCCTGGGCGGGCGTCGGCATGGTCGCCGCGTCCGGCACCCGGACCGCCGAGACCGGCCGGTCGGGCCTGGTCGCCTTCTCCCCGCAGGAGGGCGGCGAGCTGTTCGACCGCGTGCTCGCCACCGGGCGCCGCCAGCTCGCCCCCCTCGCCCTGGACCGGGACCTGCTGGCCCTGGACCCGGACGCGGCACGCACCCGCCCGATGCTCGCCGACCTGGTCGGCGCACCGGCACCCACGGCCGACTCCGACCACCTCGTGCGGAGCGTGTTCGCGGCGAGGACGGCCCAGGAACGCGCCGAGCGGCTCGAAGCGTACGTACGGGCCCGGGTCGGCCAGGTCGCCGGGGGAGCCGCGGACGTGTCCGCCACCACGGCCCTGAAGGAACTGGGCCTGGACTCCCTCATGCTCGTCCGCCTGCGCAACGCCTTCGCCCGCGAACTCGGCGCCGAACTCCCGGCCGCCGCCGTGTTCTCGGCCACCGACATCCGCGGCCTGTCCCACGCCCTGGCCGGCGCGCTGCCCGACGGCGACCGCGAGGAGCACCGGGTCGAGAGCGTCGCCGAGATACCCGAGAGCGCACTTCTTCCCGCCACCCGTGACGTCGTACGACTCCTGCGCAGCGCCCGGCCCGGCATGCCGGACGCGGCACACGCGGTCGGGCTCGCGGTACGGCTCACCACGCCGACCCGACGAGAGGCCCTGACCGGCATCCTCGACCGGCTCACCGCACGGCACGCGGCACTGCGTACCGCGATCGTCACGGGCGCGGAAGGCGGGCGACAGCTGCTGGTCGAGCGCGAGTTGGAGCGGCCCGTGCTGCGCTGGACGACCGTCACCGACGGGCCGCTGGACGCCGCCGACCGGCTGCGGCGCCTGCTGGAGCCGCCGTTCGACCTGACGACCCCGCCGCTGTGGAGGTTCGAGCTGCTCGATGCCGGTGTGCTGGGCCAGACCCTGGTGTTCGGCGCGCACCACGCCGTGAGCGATCTCCAGTCGCTGCTGCTGGTGGCCGGGGAGATCGACGCCGAGCTGTCCGGCACCGAGCTGTCCGGCACCGTCACCAACCGCGACGTCGACCTGCTGATCGAGGCCCAGCGGACCGGCGGGTCCGGCGCCGGCACGGCCGAGTGGCGCGAGGCGTTCCAGGGCAGTGCCCGGCTCGACCTGACGCTCGCCCATCCCCGCCCGCGGACGCGGTCGTACCGCGCCGGCAGCGTGACCGTACCGATTCCCGACGGACTCATGGCACGCGTGTCGGCGACCGCGAGCCGCCTCGCCGTCACGCCCGCCGCGTTCTGCCTGGGCACCTTGACCGTCCTGCTGGCCAGGCTGAGGGAGCGGGAACGTTTCGTCCTCGCTGTGCCCGTGGACACCCGCATCCACGCCGACGCCTTCGGCGCGGTGGGCTTCTACGGCGTCCCGGTACCGTTCCCGGCCGAGGCCCGGGCGGACGAACGGATCGAGGACGTACTGCGCCGCACCGACGGCCGCCTCGAGAAGATCCTCGCGAAGGGCGCGATGTTCTCGGACGTCCTGGCGACGCTGGCGAAGCAGGGGCTGCACCGGCCCGACGCGCCGCTGGTGGAGGTGTACTTCAACTACGTGCGCTCCGCCGCGGGCCGACTCGACCACCTGGAGGTCCTGCCGGCCGGGACCGGCTACTCCGACCTCGACCTGATGATCACCATGACCCCGGACGCCGGCCGCATCCGGCTCGACCACAACCTCGACATCCTGGACGCGGCGAGCGCGGGCGGGCTGGGGGAGGAGCTGGTGCGGCTGCTGGAGGAGACGGCCGACGAGCCGACGGCACGGGTGCGTACGACGCCTGTGCCCGCTCCCGTCAACGGCAACCTCGCCCTCGCCGCCACCTTCGCCCTCGGCAACCTGCCGCTGCTGTACGAGGCGGCGGTCGACGAGGACGACAAGGGCACGCAGGACCGCGGACCGACGGTCGCCGAAGCCCCGTACCACCAGGTCCTCGCCGGCCTCCAGGACCCGGCCGGCGTGTTCGCCGACCCCGCCACCGAGGTGGGCGCGGTGCTGCTGCGGGCGGTGGACTTCGAGCGGTTCGGGCCAGCCGGCGACGGGCTGCTCGCCGAGCTCCGCACCGCCTACCCGGCCGCACTGCGGGCCCTGACGGAACGCACCCGCAAGCCACTGATCGTGGGCTTCCTGCCGTCCGCGCGCACCGCGGACCGCTTCACCCGCTGGGAACGCGAAGTCGCCGCCGAACTCGCCGAGTCGCCCGGCATCGCGGTGCTCGGTCCCGACGACTGGACCAGGTACCACGAGGTCGACGAACGCTTCGACGAGCGGACCGAGCGGCTGGCCCACCTGCCGTTCACCCCGCGCTTCCAGGCGGCGGTGGCCCTGCGGCTCGCCGACGTCGTACGAGCGGTCCGCCGCCCCGCGCCCAAGGTGATCGCCGTCGACGGCGACGAGACGCTGTGGGGCGGCGTGGCCGGGGAGACCGGCCCCGAAGCGGTCGACCTGACCGGTCCGCGCGCCCTGCTGGCACGCAGGCTGCTGCGGTGGCGGGAGGCGGGCGCACTGTTGGCACTGGTCAGCAACAACGACGAGGACACCGTCCGGGCCGTCCTGGACCGCCCCGACAGCCTGCTGAAGGCCGAGCACTTCAGCGTGCTCTCCGCCACCTGGGGCCCCAAGCCGGCCCGCCTGGCGGACGCGGCGAGCACCCTGGGCCTCGGCCTCGACAGCTTCCTGTTCCTCGACGACAACCCCGTGGAGATCGCCGCGGTGCGCTCCGCGCTGCCGCAGGTGCTGTCGGTCACCTGCCCGCCGGCCGACCGACTGACGGACTTCCTCGGCCGGCTGTGGCCGCTGGTCCCCGCGGCGACGACCGCCGAGGACACCCTGCGTGCCCGGTTCTACGCACAGGAACGGGAGCGGGACGCCGTACGCGAACACGCCGGTTTCGAGGAGTTCCTTTCCCAACTGGAGCTGGCCGTCGACGTCCGGGCCCTGTCCGAGGCGGACGTCCAGCGGGCCGAACAACTCGTGTGCCGCACCAACCAGTTCACCCTCCGCGCCCGCTCGGCCGACGGAGGCGACCTCGCCCGGTGGCGGGAGCAGGGCGAGGTCTGGACCGCCGCCGCGCGCGACCGGTTCGGCGACTACGGTCAGATCGGCCTCCTCGCGCTGCGGGCCGACGGCGACCGACTCGACGTCCTGGCCTGGCTGATGAGCTGCCGGGCCCTCGGCCGGGGCGTGGAGGAACGCCTGCTGCAGTGGCTGGCCGACCGCGCCGAACAGGTGGGCTGCGCGAAGATCCGGCTGACGACCGAGCGGACTCCGCGCAACGTACCGGCCCGGCGTCTGGTGGCCGCGCTCGGCGGCGGCGACCAGGACGACGAGCGACTGGAGACCGTGGTCACGCCGGAACAGCTCCGCGGGTTCCGGTCGTGGCGCCGGCGGTGATCGGGCCGGCAGCAGTGGCAGCAGTGGCAGCAGTGGCAGCAGTGGCAGCAGTGGCAGTCAGTGGCAGCAGTGGCAGTCAGTGGCAGCAGCGTGGGACAAGTCAGCGCACATCATGAAGGGCACTCATGCGTGAGGTGAACGAGGCCGCGTCGGCACACGCCGCACAGCGAGCCACCGCCGAGGCGATCGAGCGGGGCGGGACGGGACTCGGCGTGAGCGAACTACTGGCGAAGGTGGCGCGGCGGACCGAGGAGGTTCGAGCGGCCGAGGTGCCACGGCCGGCAGAGGAGGCCCGGGCGGCCGACTCGGGGGGACCGCGTGCCGGGACGCGGCCCGGCCCCGGTGATGGACCGGCGCCCGCCGCCGAGGCCGTGCCGGGTGAGGCGGGAGGGCTCGACGCCGAGCCCGGGGCCGATACCGGGTCTGTGCCACGCCAGGCGTCTGCGTTCGGGGCCGAGCGCGTGCCGGGCATGGATCCCACGCCGGGCGTGGCGCCCGCCGCCGAAACGCCGCCTGCGTCTGTCGTGGAGCCGTTGCCCGCCTCAGGGCCGGACGGCGGGCCTGCCTTCGACGGAGCGTCGGGTGTTGGGCCGACGTCGGGCTCTGTCGGCGAGTCGTTGCTGGCCTCCGGGGCGGATCGCTCGCTCGTCTCCGACGGAGCGCCGACCGCTGGGCCGACCTCCGCGCCCGTTGTCGAGCCGTTGGTCGTCGCGGCGCCCGACCGTGGGCCCGGCGCTGAACAGTTGCCCGCCCCCGCCGCCCAACCGCCGCTCACGTCCGCCTCCGGCCGCGCGGCCGCCACCGCCCCGCCTCCGGATCTGGACTCCCTCGCCGACCTCATTGCCACCGCCGCCGGCCGCCACCTCCCCGGCGGACACCTCTCTCCCGACGCCGACTTCTTCGACGCCGGCGGCAGCTCCGTGAACGCCGTGGAACTCGTGGCGGAGCTGGAGGACCGGCTGGGTCTGGAGATCGACCTGGACGAGGTGTTCGCGGACGCCCGCCCGCGCACCCTCGCCCGGCGCTGGCTCGAGGCGGCCCCCGCGGCCGGGCTCGGGACGCGGACGACCGCAACGGCCACCCGCACGCCCACGGTCACCCCCGCGCCGCCGGCCGTCATCGCCACGGACACACCCGCACCGCCGTCCACCGTCCCCACGCCCGGCACGGCACCGCTCCCGGCCTTGGCACCGGCCCCCGCCGCGCCCGCCCCCCACTCCACCGCCCGCCGCGAGGACCTCGACCAGATCCTCGCCGACCTCGCCCTCGCCGACCGCCTGCCCTTCGTCGGCTCGCCCGAGCCGCTGCCGCCCCGCAGGATTCTGCTGACCGGCGCGACCGGCTTCCTCGGCAGCCACATGCTGCTGGACCTGCTGCGCCACAGCGACGCGCACGTCTACTGCCTGGTCCGCGCGGCCGACGAGGACGCGGCCCTCACCCGGCTCGGTGAGGCGCTGGGGAGCTACCACCTGCCCTGGTCCTCGGAGGTGCGGCGCCGGATCACCGTGCTGCCCGGCGACATCCGGCGCCCGCATCTGGGTCTGCCGGACGACCGCTGGAACACCCTCGCCCACGAACTGGACAGCGTCGTCGGCGTAGCCGCCGCCGTGGACTTCCTGCGCGGCTACCAGTCACTGCGCCAGAGCAACGTCCTCGGCACGCTCACCCTGGCCGAGCTCGCCGCCACCGGCCGGCCCAAGCCGTTGCACCACATCTCCTCCATCGCCGTCTTCAACGAGGTCGGCATCACCGCCATGGGCGAGGACGACCCGCTCGCCCACGCCGACCGCCTCATCGCCGGCTACGACCAGACGAAGTGGGCCGCCGAGGTCGCCCTGCGCCGCGCCCGCGACCACGGCCTGGTCGTCACCGCCCTGCGCCCCGGCGGCATCGGCGGCCACACCAAGACCGGCGCCTACAACCCCCAGGACCTCAGCAGCGGCCTCTTCTCGGCCTTCGCCCGTTTCCGGACCGTCCCGGCCTTCAGGCACCTGAACGCCGCCCCGGTGGACTGGGTGAGCCGGGCCGCGGTCGCGGCGATCTGCGAACCTGACGCCTGGGGCTACGACTACAACCTGACCGGCGTGCCCAACACCCTCGACGACGTCGTACGGGACCTGGCCCTCGGCGGCATGCACGTCCGCGTCCAGGACTGGGACGAGTGGCGCACGGACACCCTCGCCCGCCTCCAGGCCGACCCGGTGCCCGAACTGACCTTCCTGTCCCGGGTGTTGCAGAGCCCCACCGCCCTCAAACTGTGCGAGGCGACGCTCACCGGTCCGGCCGCCGCCATGGACCGTACCGCCGCGCTCGTCGAGGCACTCGCGCTGGAGCCCGCGGCCCGCTACGACGCACGGGCCCAGCTGAAGACGTTCGAGCGGCTCGCCGGCGACGGCCTGGCCCGGCTGCCCCACAAGGACGACCAGCCCTACCTGTGGTTCGCGGAGACCGCAGAGGGCGCCGTACGCCCGATCGGCACCTCGGCGCCCGCCACTCCCTGCTCGACGGAGCTCACGCTCTCCATCGCGAGCATGCACCAACTGGTGACCGAGCGCCGGGTGGACGTACGCGGCGACCTGCACTGCACCGCCCTCCACCCCCAACCGCTCGTCGTGGAACACGGCGACGTCTGGATCCGCCCCGAGGAGGGAATCCCCCACCAGCACGGCCTGCGGCACCAACTCCTGCGCTACCGGCTGCGGTTGCTGGACGCGGACGGCGGACTGTGGTGGCTGGAGGGCCGCAAGTACGCCCGCGCCCGCCGCGACGTGTGGCGGCAGACCCGCGCGCTGAGCGTGGAGATCGGGCGCGAGGGCGAGGCCGCCCACCTGGCGGGCGAGATCGTCGTCCCCGCCGACAGTTACGTCCGTGACCAGATCGACGGCATCAAGGTCGACCCGCGCCTGACCGGCCAGGAGAAGCGGGCCGCCAAGCTGACCTGGCTGGCCTGGTTCGGTCTCGAGATGGGCCGCGGCCTCCTCGGCCCCTTCGCCCGGGCCGCCGCCGACCTGCTCGACCTGCGCCGCACCCAGACCCCGACGGAGCACAACCGATGATGTTCAGGACCCCGAACACCAGGACCAGGCCCGCGCTCCGCAAGGTCCGCACCACCACCGCCCTGCGCCCGCTCCGCCACCGCCTCGACCCGGCCTCGGTCGAGGAGATCCCCTTCCGCGCGGGCGACGGCACACGCCTCGGCCTGACCCGCGTCGACAGCGGCGAGGCCGGCCGTCCCGCCGTCCTGCTCCTGCACGGTCACACCGCCTCCGCCGACATGTTCCTGCTGCCCGAGACCCGCAACCTCGTCGACGTCCTCCTCGACGACGGCTACGAGCCGTGGCTGCTGGACTGGCGCGGCAGCTGCCGGCTGCCCTACAACGAGACCGGCCAGAAGTACACCTACGACGACGTCGCCCTGTACGACATCCCCGAAGCCGTCGCCCACATCCGCGGCCGCATCGGCGACCGGCCCCTGTTCGTCGTGGCCCACTGCATCGGCTCGCTCACCCTCTCGCTGAGCATGACGGCCGGCCTGGTGCCGGGCCTGGCCGGTGTCGTGTCCCAGGGCGTCTTCCTCACGCCGAAGCTCGCCGGCCGCACCTCCCTGCGCATGACCCTGGCGGGAGAGCTGCTGAAGTCCCGCATCGACCACATCCCCGTCGACATCCGCAAGGTCGGCCTGTGGTCGAAGTACACCCCTGTGTTCGCGCTGGCCTCCCGCAAGGCGAGCTGCCCCGACCCGACCTGCCAGATCCTGCACAACTCGGCCTGGGGCACGGGCGCCTCGCTCTTCGTCCACGAGCACCTCACCGAGACGACCCACGACCGCCTCGCCGAACTCCTAGGCCCCGCGCCCCTGTGGATCCTGCCCCACCTGCGCCGCATCGAGCTGGCCCGCACGGTCGTCCGCTGGCACGACACCGACCTGCGCTACCGGGCCCTGCCGCAGAACGCCCTGGACGCGGCCGCCCGCATCGACACCCCCGTCCTGCTGCTGTCCGGCAGTGAGAACGGCCTGTGGCAGGACTCCCAGCGGCTCTGCCACGACGTCCTCGCCCACCGGCAGCCCCAACTCGACGTCACCTACACCGAGATCCCCGGCTACGGCCACCTCGACACGTTCCTGGGCCGGGGCGCCGCCCTCGACGTGTTCGGTCACATCTTGGATTTCCTCGGGCGTCGACGGTGACGGAGGCCCGCCCGCCCCTTACCGTACTCGGCAGTAACTCCATCGACTCCCCCAGGAGGCCAGGCCCCATGCCACAGCTCGCCCTCGACGGTGCCTCACTGACGTACGACGACGAGGGCCCCCGCGACGGTGACGCCACCCCGCTGGTGTTCATCCACGGCTGGACGGCCAACCGGCACCGCTGGGACCACCAACTGGCGCACTTCGCCGCGAAGCGGCGGGTGATCCGCCTGGACCTGCGCGGCCACGGCGAGAGCACCGGATCGGGCGCCCGCACGATCGACGACCTGGCCCGTGACGTCATGGCGCTCCTCGACCACCTGAAGGTCGACCGCTTCATCCCCGTCGGCCACTCCATGGGCGGCATGATCGCGCAGACCATCGCCCTCGCCCACCCCGACCGGGTCGCACGCATGGTGCTGGTGAACTCCATCAGCAAGATGGCCTACAGCCGGGGCCGAGGTCTGCTGATGGCGGCCTCCACGCTGGTCCCGTTCAAGCTGTTCGTCGCCGCCAACATCCAGCGCGCCTTCGCCCCCGGCTACCCCCGTGAGGAGATCCGCGCCTACATCGGCGCCTCGTCGGCCACCCCGCGCGAGGTGGTGATGACGCTCTACGGCGCCATGCGGGCCTTCGACGTCCTCGACCGGGTCGCCGAGATCAGCATCCCGACCCTGCTGGTGCACGGCTACCACGACGTCCAACTGCCCATCGCCCAGATGCTGCGCATGGCGACGGCCTACCCGGACGCCGTCGTGCGCATCCTGGACGCCGGCCACGAACTGCCGGTGGAGAAGCCCGCGGAACTCACCGCCGCGCTCGACGGGTTCGTCGGTATCCGGGACTGAGCGGACGCGGCCACGGACCCGTTCACTCCGTGTCCGGGTTCCGTAACCGGTGCCGGTGGCCTACAACGGCGGCCGGGTGACGGCGGTCAAACCCTGCGACGTCGACACGCTGTCGGAGCAGTCGACGAAACGGGGGATTCACATGAACATCATTCAGCGTGCCGCGGCGGTCGGAGCGGTCACAGCCGCGGTGGTCGGCACCATGGGGGCCGTCGCACCGCAGGCAGGGGCGGCGACGCCCCCGGCGAAGTACAACGGGGTCTGCGGGGCGGGCTACACGGTGGTCCACTCGTCGCCGGTCGGTACCGCGGGCACGGTCTACCTGACGTACAACCCGGCCACCGGACTGGACTGCGTGGTCACCGTGCGCGCGCGTCCCGGCACCGCCGTGTCCATGCTGGCCGCGCTCACGGACGCCCAGGACGTCGACCCCGAGTTCGACGAGGGTCTCTACACGACCTACGCCGGTCCGGCGTACATCGGCCACCCCGGCCACTGCGTGAGCTACTGGGGGCGGATCGCCGGACAGAGCGGCGGGGCGAACAACGTGCACTGCGCACCACTGACCGACTGAGCCACGCCACATCGGCGTGCTCCGGAGCTGAGGAAACGGCGGCCGCCCGGTCGCCGTTCCCTTGGGCCGTATGCAGCAGCACGAGGAGCAGGCGCCCTGCGCAACCGGTGAGGCTGGGACAGCCGAACCTCACCCTCAGGAGCCGCCATGCCTCCACGCGCCGCACCGCCCCGCCGCACCCTCCTCCGCCGCCCTCGGCTACGGGCGGCGTCCGTCCTCGCCGTCTGCCTCGCGGGCCTGGTCCCGGCCGCCGTCAGCACCGCCGCCGACGCCACCCCGCGACCGTCGGACGAGCGGACGCTGCAACGCCGGCTCGACCGGTTCGTCAACAGCCCCGGCGGACCGCCCGGCATCATCGCCGTCCTCCAGCGCGGCCACGACAGGCAGATCCTCCGGGCCGGCGTCGCCGACCTCGCCACGGGCCGGCCGCCCGGCCCACACGACCACATGCGCATCGCGAGCACGGCCAAGGCCTTCAGCGGAGCGGTCGCCCTCACCCTGGTCGACCGCCACGTCCTGCGCCTGGACGACACCCTCCGCGAGCGGCTGCCCCGGCTCCCCGACGCCTGGGGCTCCGTGACCCTGCGGCAACTCCTGAACCACACCAGCGGCCTGCCGGACTACTCGGAGGACCCCGCCTTCCTGGAGGAGGTGCTCGCCGATCCGCGGCGTCGCTTCGACTCCCGCCGTCTCCTCGACTACGTGGCCGACGAGCCCCTGCGGTTCCGGCCGGGCAGCCGGTACCAGTACTCGAACTCCGACAACATCGCCGTGGCCCTGATGGCGGAAGCGGTCACCGGCACGCCGTACGAACGACTGCTGCGCGAGCTGGTCTACGAGCCGCTGCGGCTGCGTGACACCAGTCTTCCGCAGGGCTACCGGCTCCCCGAGCCCTACCTGCACGGATACGACGTGACGCCGCCCGGACCACCGGAGGACGTCAGCGAGATCCTCAGCGCCTCGGGCGTATGGGCCTCCGGGGGGATCGTCTCCACCCCCGCCGACATGAACCGCTTCATCCGCGGCTACGCCGGGGGAGCGCTGTACGGCAAGGACGTCGTCCGCGAACAGCGGCGCTGGATCGCCGGGGCGTCGGAGCCCGCGGGACCGGGACGCAACAAGGCGGGCCTCGCGATCTTCCGCTACGAGACCCGCTGCGGTGTCGTGCTCGGGCACACCGGCAACTTCCCCGGATACACGCAGCTGATCGCCGCCACCCCGGACGGCAGCCGCTCGCTGACGTTCTCCGTCACCACCCAGATCAACCGCACCCAGGCGCCCGCCCAGTTGCGCCAACTGCGCGCTGTCCAGGAGGACTTCGTCTGCGCGCTGCTGCGTGACGGCCGCTGAGCCACCCGCACGCGCAGGGGCGTACCCGAACCGCGTCGGATACGCCCCACGCCACGCGGCAGGCGACGGACCGGCTGCCGGCGTGACCGCTGCCTGAACCGTCCGGCACCGGGTAGACGCAGCGATGAGGGAGCGGAACCTGCCGACCGGAGGAGGCACGACCATGCCGAGCGTCATCCAGCGCATCAAGCAGTTCACCAGGAGTCCTCAGGGGCGTCGCACCATGGAACAGGCACGACGCACCGCGTCCGACCCGCGTCGCCGCGCTCAGGCGCAGCGTCTGCTGAGCAAGTGGCGCACCCGCCGCTGACCGACAGGGCCGCGGCGGTTCGTCAGCTGTGGAAGGTGATGTAACCGTTGCGGTCCGGGTCGGAACCGCTCTTGGTGTACCCGTGCACGTCCGCCCGGCTTCCGGACGGCTTGTACAGGTAGATCGTGTCCTTGTCGTTGTTCCAGATGAAGTTGCAGTTCTGGCGGTAGACGACGTTCTTCGCGTCGGAGTCGGTGCCCTTGCCGCCGCGCAGCTTCACGTAGTCGCCGGGCTGCAGGCTGTGGCCGGCCGTGAACGTGAAGCTGTTGCCGACGGCGTCCTTGACGACGTAACCCTTGAGGTTGACGGTCGCCGAGGCCGAGTAGTTCTTGATCGTCAGGTACTCGTCCCTGGTGTTGCCGGTGGAGCAGCTGTTGGAGTCCGAGCCGGGCGCGTCGTACTGAACACCCTTGAGCTTCAGGGCGGACGTGTATTCGGCGGCCTGCGCCGGCGCGGCCGACAGGGCGGCTATCGAGCCGGCGGCGGCGACCAGCGCCAGGACATGGCGTGTACGCATGAGGAATCCCCCCAGTGGTGCGAATGGAGCGGCAGGAGCTTATCTCCCTCATGAACATGACGTGAGGGTAATGTGCGCGAAATGTGAAGCACCTGGCGTCGAAGGGGTCTCTCGCGGACGGCGATAGGGTCCCGTTCATGGTTCATACCGACGTGGGGATCGTGCACCCCGGTGCCATGGGTGCGCAGGTGGCGGCGCAGGCGACGGCCGCGGGGAGCAGGGTCTGGTGGCTGCCGCAGGGCCGGTCGGCCGCGACCGGGCTGCGGGCCGCCGAGTGGGGGCTGCGGCCCGCGGCGGGAATGGCGGAGCTGACCACCCGGTGCACCCTGCTCCTCAGCGTGTGCCCTCCGGCCGCCGCCCTCGACGTCGCCCGCCAGGTGGCGACAGCCGGCTTCGACGGTGTCTACGTGGATGCCAACGCGGTCAGCCCGCAGCGCATGACGCAGATCGCCGAAGTACTGCACGGCACCGGGGCGAGTCCGGTCGACGGAGGCATCACCGGACCACCACCCCGTGCGGCCGGCACCACCCGGCTGTATCTGTCGGGCGAGGACACGGCCGTGGCGGGGGTCCGGGCGTTGTTCGACGGGACACTGCTGACGCCCGTCGCCCTGGCCGGCCCGGTCGGCCGGGCATCGGCGCTCAAGCTGTCCTTCGCCGCCTACAACAAGATCTCGTACGCCCTCGCCGCCGAGGCCTGCGCCCTGGCGGAGGACCACGGCGTCCTGGACGACCTCCTCGACGTCGCCGCACACCTGCTGCCCGGCACCCCACTGGCCCGGCCGGAACAACTGGCCGGCGCGGGCCCCCGGGCCTGGCGCTGGGAGCCGGAGATGAGGGAGATCGCCGACGCCTGGCGGGAGAGCGGTCTGCCGGGTTCCTTCGCCGACGCCGCGGCGGACACCTTCGAGCGGTGGCACGCCCACAAGGACGACACGACCGTGACCAGCGGCCAGTTGCTCGCCGACCTGCTGGGGCGAGAGCCGGACGAGGCCGGGTGACGGCCGGGGCCGGCGGGCCGTCCGGCCGTCCGGCCGTCCGGAGCGTCACTCAGTTCCACAGCGTGTACGTCACCGTGCGCGCCAGCCGCTCCGGCCTGTCGCCGGTGAGGGTGAGCGTCAGCCGCGTGTAGTGCCTCTGCTGCGGATCCTTCTTCCAGCTCTGCGGCTCGTCGAGCCGGACGACGACGCGATACGAGTGGAACCTCCCCGCGGCACAGTACGGCTCGCAGTCGTTCACCCGGTTGACGCCCTTAGCCTCCGCCGACGCGGCGTCCCAGCGCGCCCACCGGAGCGAGGCCAGACGACTGTTGCCGTCACCGCAGGCCAGCATGAAGCCGACGGGACGTATGTGCGGCTTAGAGAGGCAGTCGACGAGCACCGTGGGCCTGACCTGTTGAACCGCGGTCCGTCCGGGCGACGCCTGCGCCGCCGCGGGGGAGGCGGAGGCCGGACCCATGGCCGCCACGAACGCCGTCGCGGCACCCAGCGCCGCCGCCTTGGTCACCGCGAGTCTGCGCATGTCCGCTCCCGGCCGTCCGCGCCCGTGTCGGTACCGACGCTACGGCCGTGGCCGGTGCTGCACCACTCGAACGGCGCAACGTTCTATGGACCACTGAACCCCGCCCACTTTGGCTCTGTCCGCCGGGCCATGACCGCGACAGGGTGGCAGGACAACGAATCCTGCGGAGGCCCTCCTTGAGCATCGCGTTCCTACTGACCAGCCTCGTCGTGGTGGTCACCCCCGGCACCGGCGTGGTCTACACCCTCGCCGCCGGACTGTCCCACGGCCGCCGCGCGAGCGTCATCGCCGCCTTCGGCTGCACCCTCGGCATCGTGCCGCACCTGATCGCGACGGTCACCGGCCTCGCCGCACTGCTCCACACCAGCGCCGTCGCCTACGAGACGGTGAAGTACCTCGGCGTCGGATACCTGCTGTACATGGCGTGGGCGACGCTGCGCGACAAGGACGCGCTGACGGTCGAGACGCGGTCCGAGCCGCGACCGGCGGCCCGCGTGATCGCCTCCGGGGTGCTGCTGAACCTGCTCAACCCGAAGCTCACGATGTTCTTCGTGGCGTTCCTGCCGCAGTTCGTGCCCGCCGGTGGATCCGGCTCCCTCGGCGCGATGCTCCGGCTCAGCGCCGTCTTCATGGCCCTCACCTTCGTCGTCTTCGCCGCGTACGGCGTGGGCGCCGCCGCCGTACGACACCGCGTCCTGGCCCGTCCCCAGGTGATGACCGGCATCCGCCGGGTGTTCGCCGTCTCCTTCGTGGCCCTGAGCGCACGACTGGCGGTGGCGTGAGGATGCTCTTCCGACACGCGGACGCCCTCTGGGCCGACTACCCGGAACTCTCCGCCGGCGTGCTCTACGCCACCGGCATCGACGCCACCGCCGACGTCGCCCCGCGCGTCGCCGAGTACACCTCACGGGCCGTGACCAGGCTGGCCGGCGCCTCCGAGAGCGCCTTCCCCGAGGTGCTGGCCTGGAGGCGGGCCTTCTCCCGGATGGGGCTCAAGCCGACGCAGTACCGGTGCGCCTCGGAATCGCTGCTGCGGCGACTGCGCAAGGAGGGCGAACTGCCCGGCATCCACCCGGTGGTCGACCTGTGCAACGCACTCTCGGTCGCGTACGGCGTACCGGTCGCGGTGCTCGACGTCGACCGCATCTCCGGCCCCCTGCTCGAAGTGCGCCAGGCCCACGGCGGCGAGCACTACACGACCTTCGGCGGCGGCACCGAGCACCCCGCACCCGGCGAGGTGACCTTCGCCGACTCCGCCGGCCGGGCACACGCCCGCCGCTGGACCAACCGCCAGAGCGGCCACTCGGCGGTCGGCGAGCACACCAGCCGCATCCTCGTCGTGACGGAGGCGATGCACGAGGGCGGCGCGGAGGCCGTACCCGAGCTGCTGAAGACCGCCGCCGAGGAACTGACCGCACACTGGCCGGTGACCACCGCGTCGGCCGTCCTCACCCGCGCCGCGCCGGAGTTCGACTTCGACGACCAGATCCCGCCCGAGGCGCAGAGGCGCGCGTGACACCATTGGCCCGATGAACGAGGGGGAGCGGACATCCCACGGACGCAGCGCCGCCGCCGAGCCCACGCCGGACGCCGGCCGGGCGCCGTCCCCCGGCGTGGGCTCGGCGGCGGTCGGCGCCGGCCCGGCGCACGGCGCTGAGACAGCCGCCCGGCCGACGGATTGCCGGACCCGGGTGTACGGCTCCGGCGAGGCCGGGACGGCAGACCGAGGACCTGTGCCCGACAGCTCCGGCAAGCGCCCGTCGGGCGACGGCCCTCCTGAGCCCGACAGCTCCGCCAAGCGCCCGTCCGGCGACGGCCGTCCCGTGCCCGACACCGTCCCCGCCGCGCCCGGGGATGGCGGTGCTGGGGCGGACGTCCCAGGCCGCGCCGCGTCGGCTGGCGGTGGTTGGGCGTCCCGGGGTGCTGATGCGGCCGCGCCCCGGAGCGGCGGTTCCGTGTGCCAAGGCCCCGATGCGGCCCCGCCGCCGGACGGCGGCCCTCCGGCCTACGGCTCCGACTTCCTCCAGCTCGACGCCGGTGACGCCTCAGGTTCCGGCAAGGCCGACTGGCTGGCCGCGCGGCTGCGCCAGGCCATAGCCGACGGCCGGCTGGCGGTGGGCAGCAGGCTGCCGCCCACCCGGGTGCTCGCCGGTGAGCTGCGCGTTTCTCGAGGGGTCGTCACCGAGGCATACCGGCGGCTCACCGAGGACGGCCACGTCGAAGGACGTCGGCGCGGCGGGACAGTGGTGGTCGCGGCCCCCGCGGTGCCACCGCCCGCGTCCCCCACGGGACCCGCCGGTCCCGTCGACGACGCCGTACCGGGCACGCTGTTCGTCGGCGAACCGGGTCCCGCGGTCTTCGACGCCCTGCGCGCCGTCCGCGCGCGCGTCGACTTCACCCCCGGCCAGCCCGACCTCGCGGCCTTCCCCCGCACGGCCTGGCTGCGCGCGGAACGGGCCGTGCTCACCGGCCTGTCCGCCGAACACCTCGGCTACGGCGACCCCCGCGGCGCCCCGCAGCTGCGCCAGGCCGTCGCCCGGTGGCTGGCGCGCAGCCGGGGCATCCGGGTGGAACCGGACGAGGTGCTGATCGTCGCCGGCACGGCACAGGCGCTCACCCTGCTGCACCCCGTGCTGCGGGCGGCAGGCATCGACAGCGTCGCGGTGGAGGACCCGGGCTCGCTCGGCACCCGCCAGCATCTGGTGAACGGAGCCCTGGCCACCCCACCGGTACCGGTGGACGACGACGGGGTCCGCGTGGACGCACTGCGCGCCACCGGCGCCCGCGCGGCGCTGCTCACCCCCGCCCACCAGTTCCCCACCGGCGTGGTCATGAGCGGCGAACGCCGCCGCGAGCTACTGCGCTGGGCGGAGGAGGGCGGCCTGATCATCGAGGACGACTACGACGCCGAGCACCGCTACGACCGGCCGCCGGTCCCCGCACTGCGCGCCCTGCTCGCCGACCACGTGTGCTACGCGGGCAGCGTCTCCAAGCTCCTCGCCCCCGCCCTGCGGACCGGCTGGCTGGTACCCCCGCCCCGCTACCGCGACGCGCTGACCGAGGCGAAACGCTTCACGGACCTGGGCAACGCCGTCCTGCCGCAGCTGGTGCTCGCCCGGCTCATGGACTCCGGGGACCTGGAACGGCACCTGCGACTGCTGCGTGGCCGGCACCGCCGCCGGCGTGACGCGATGATCGACGCCGTCGCCGCACACCTGCCGGGCGCGACCGTGCACGGTGCCGCGGCCGGCCTGCACCTGACCGTCACGTACACCCCGCAGGTACCCGACACCGAGCTGGCCGCCGCCGCACTCGCCCGGGGTGTGAAGTGCCAGCCCCTGTCCTGGCACCGCCAGCTCCCCGGCCGCCCCGGCCTCGTCCTCGGCTACGCGGCCACCCCGCCCGGTGCCATAGCCGAAGGGGTGGCGGCACTCGGCGAGGCACTGCGCTCCCTCGGCCAGAGCACGCCGCCCGCGTAAAACATCCGTGAATGTGACGTTCCGATCACGGTCGACTCGCATTCCGCGCCGTCCTGTCGGGCATGCATTCGGGGGTTTTGACGGCCCCACGAGGAGTGATGCACCCGATGAGTGCCCCCGCGACGTCACCCGCCCCCACCACCACCGCCCCCGGCGCCTGGCCGTTGATCGGCCACGTCCACCGGCTCGCCCGTGATCCGCTGCCGTTCTTCACCTCACTGCGAGAGCACGGCAGCGTGGTGCGGATACGCATCGGACCGACACCCGCCTACGTGGTCACCGACCCCGCCCTGACCCGCCGGGTCCTGGTCACCGACGCCGCGCACTTCGCCAAGGGCGGCAAGATCATCGACGCCCTGCGGGTCTTCTTCGGGGACGGGCTGGCCACCGTCGCCGACGGCGACACCCATCTGCGCAACCGCCGCCTGATGCAGCCCATGTTCAACAGGGCGCACATCGCCGAGCGCGGCGACGCGATGATCGAGCAGGTCCAGGCGATGGTCGGCGCCTGGCCGGCCGGTGAGGCCCGCGACGTGTACGCGGACATGAACGACATCACGCTCGCCGCGTTCCTGGTCGCCCTGTTCGGCGCCGACCTGCCCGGGCACCTGGAGGGCGAGTTCACCGCCCTCATGCCGGCCATCATGAAGGGAACGATCCGGCAGACGATCCTGCCCTCCTGGATCGCCGCCCTGCCGCTGCCCGCCCACCGCGCCCACGCGCAACGCGTCGTGCGCCTGCGCGCCCTCATCGACCAGGCCATCGACCACCACGCCGACGCGACGGACACCGCGCCACCCGCCACCTGCCCGCACGCCGCGGCCCGACAGTCCGAGCGGAAAGGCCTGTTCAAGACCCTGCTGACCGCCGAGGAACCGCTCGGCCGGCAGCAACTGCAGGACGAGGCCATCACGTTGCTGACCGGAGCGATCGAGACGACCGGCACCACGCTGGCCTGGACCCTGTACGAAGTCACCCGCAACCCCGGGGTCGAACAGCGACTGCGCGAGGAACTCGACACCGTGTGCGAGAACCGCCCCCTGCGGTACGAGGACGTCGACCGGCTCCGGTACGCGCGGCAGGTGTTGCAGGAGACCATCCGCAAGTACGGCCCCGCCTGGATGGTCACCCGTACCGCCACCCGGGACGTCGACCTCGGGGACCACCGGATCCCCGAGGGCGCGGACGTCGTCTGGAGCCCCTATCTCCACCAGCACGACCCCGCCCACTTCCCCGAGCCCGAGACCTTCGATCCGGACCGCTGGGAGCCGGCCCGCGCCGCGGGCACCCGCGGCTCGTTCCTCGCGTTCGGCGACGGCCGCCGCAAGTGCATCGGGGAGAACTTCGCCTGGGCCGAACTCCAGATCATCCTGGCCACCGTTCTCAGGACCTGGCCCGTCCTCGAACTCACCTCACGCGCCCCGCGCCCCCAGGCCGTGGTCACGGTCAAACCCGACATGATGATCATGGCGTACCACCGGAACCGTTCCTAATCAGTGAGCAGGAGTGAGTCTTGGACCCATATCTAGTCACTGCGGACCCCCCGAACGGTTTTGGATGTCCTGGTCGCCCGCGTACTCGCCGCGTCCGGCGGCACGGATCGTGTCCGTGGTCCGGGAATGCGGGGGCGGGGTTCCTCACGCCCAGGAGTACCTGGTCCGGCCTGGACGGTCCGATGCCCGTGCACATCGCTCTGGTGTGCACGGGGCGGTGTCGTCCGTCGCCGGATCGGGTGTCCCTGGGCGCGCCTTCCGATCGCCACGGCGGCTGCGTCGTGGCGGGTGGTCTGACGGTTGGGGCCGGCCATCGGCTTTTGCCAGTGCTGGGCGCCCCACTTGCTGGTGTAGGCCGGGTCCACGGCGATGACCGCGATAGTCGTGGCGTCGGCCATGGAGGCCAGCCGGGCGCGGAGCTTGCCGGTCGGCATGCCGGAGATGAGCTGCCGGAATCGGTGCTTGCGCCCGTGCTTCTCTCTGGTTTTCTCGGCCTGGAAGTCGAGGTCTTCGACCGCGATGGCCTTGACGCCGCAGCTCTTTGCCCAGTTCAGCAGCCGCGTGAGGGCGTGGCGGACCTGGGCGTCACGGTGGTCGGCGGTACCGGTGAGGTCGTAGGAGAAGCGGCGCGGGCTGCCGGTGGGGGTGCCGTGGACGTCCAGGCGCCAGCAGGCGAGGTGGTCGGCGTTCATGTCGACACCGATCACTCCGTGCGTGAGCGCGGCCTCGATGGGGAGGGTGGGGGTGGGCGGGATCTGCCAGGAGGCGGTCAGGTACCAGTGGTCCCGGCCGGTGTCGTAGTGGATGCGGTAGGCGATCGCCCGGTCGGCCGCGACGCGGTCCGCCCACTCGCCGCCCCGGTGCGCGAACGTGACCCGGCAGGCCAGGATGTAGCGGCCGTGCGGGGCGTTGGCCAGATGCGCGAGCGGTCCGGGGAGCTTGATACTCGCCTCCCCGCCGGGGCTGATGCGGATGGTCTCGTTGCCGTAGCGCTTGCCGGACTCGCCGTCCGCCTGACAGAACCAGCGCTCCGCCTCCCAGCGCCCACGCCACGTGGACTCGGTGAGCCGGGCCGCCTCCAGGTGGTGCCGGGTGCGGGCCAGGCGTTTGCCGCCGCGTACGACGTGGACGATGCCGGCCTCGCGGTCGGCCCGCGCGGCAGCCAGCCGGTCCTCCAGTACCCGCAGGCGCCTTGACTTCGCGTGCCATTCCCGCTGGGACCGGTAACCCCCGGGCGTCTTCCTCGTCCCCTTCTGCCCGACCGGCTGGGACAGCCGGTGCTCGATGGTGCGGATGCCGGCTTCCAGGTTGTGGATGTGTGCGAGCTGGCAGCGGCGGGCCAGCGTCCACTGGTCGTGCGTGGCTTTGGTGATGCTGCCCGCCCACCGTGACGACGACAGCGGTGTCAGCTCCCGCTTACGCACCGCCCACGTCTCACCGGAATGCTCCAGGCCGTCCCGGCACCGCGTCTTGAGGTCCTTCGAGGCCAGCGACCCCAGATGCGCGCCCACCAGGCGCAGCACCTTCTCATCGCCGGGCGCCAGGTCCTTGAGGCGGGTCCGCACTGCCACACCACCAGGACCGGACGCGACGAACGACGGCGCCACACTCCTCAGCCCACCCACCCCGCCACACCCCCGCCCCACCCGAAGAACCCTGTCGCCATGACAAACGAGCACCCCTCAGGAAGGTCACGTATTCGATGAAAGAACGTCAGTTCACCACCGAACACCGAGCGGCGGCCGAGGCGCAACACGCGAAACGAGCCCTGACAGCCACTCCCGCTCACCAGAGCGCTCTTGCGCACAGTCCAGCGAGAGCAGCTCCAGGCCCCGCCACAGTGACTGAAACGGAGAGGTACTAGCATATGAGCGCCACCTAGCTCGAAAGAGAAAACTGTGACTGTCAACGAGGACTCGTTCACCAACTGGAAGAACCGCGAGGAGATCGCGGAGTCGATGATCCCGATCATCGGGAGGCTGCACCGGGAGCGCGATGTGACCGTGCTGCTCCACAGCCGTTCCCTGGTGAACAAGTCAGTGGTCAGCATTCTCAAGACCCACCGGTTCGCCCGGCAGATCGCCGGAGAGGAACTGTCGGTCACCGAGACCCTGCCGTTCCTGCAGGCCCTCACCACGCTCGACCTCGGCCCGTCCCAGATCGACATAGGCATGCTGGCCGCGACGTACCGGAGCGACGACCGCGGCCTGTCGGTGGCGGACTTCACCGCCGAGGCCGTCGCCGGTGCCACAGACGCGAACAAGACCGAGCGTCGTGAGGGACGCGACGTCGTCCTCTACGGCTTCGGCCGCATCGGCCGTCTCGTCGCCCGTCTGCTCATCGAGAAGTCGGGCTCCGGCAACGGCCTGCGACTGCGTGCCATCGTCGTCCGCGGCGGCGGCCGTGCCGACGAGGACATCGTGAAGCGCGCCTCGCTGCTGCGCCGCGACTCCATCCACGGCCAGTTCCAGGGCACGATCACGGTCGACGAGGCGAACAGCACGATCATCGCCAACGGCAACGAGATCAAGGTGATCTACGCCAACGACCCGTCGGAGGTCGACTACACGGCGTACGGCATCAAGGACGCCATCCTCATCGACAACACCGGCAAGTGGCGCGACCGCGAGGGCCTGTCGCAGCACCTGCGCCCCGGCGTCGACAAGGTCGTCCTGACCGCGCCGGGCAAGGGCGACGTCCCCAACATCGTGCACGGCGTCAACCACGACACGATCAAGCCGGACGATCAGATCCTGTCCTGCGCCTCCTGCACCACCAACGCGATCGTCCCGCCGCTGAAGGCGATGGCGGACGAGTACGGCGTCCTGCGCGGCCACGTGGAGACCGTCCACTCGTTCACCAACGACCAGAACCTGCTGGACAACTACCACAGTGCCGACCGCCGAGGCCGCTCGGCGCCGCTCAACATGGTCATCACCGAGACCGGCGCCGCCTCCGCCGTCGCCAAGGCGCTGCCCGACCTCAAGGCGCCGATCACCGGCAGCTCGATCCGCGTTCCCGTGCCGGACGTCTCGATCGCCATCCTCAACCTCCAGCTCGCCCGCGAGACCACCCGCGACGAGGTCCTCGACCACCTCCGCGACGTGTCGCTGACCTCGCCGCTCAAGCGCCAGATCGACTTCACCACCGCCCCCGACGCGGTCTCCAGCGACTTCATCGGCTCCCGCCACGCCTCCATCGTCGACGCCGGCGCCACCAAGGTGGACGGCAACAACGCGATCCTCTACCTGTGGTACGACAACGAGTTCGGCTACTCCTGCCAGGTCATCCGTGTCGTCCAGCACGTCTCCGGGGTGGAGTACCCGACCTACCCGGCTCCCCTGGTCTGATCCCCGAGGCGGCCGCCCCGGCGTACGGAGCCGCCGCCTCCACCAGGTCCACCCTGTCCCGGACAGCGCTCGTTCTCCGTCCGGGACATCGCCGTCACGGGCCTGGGCCGACCGTACGCGGGCAGGTCCCCGCACACAGCGGCCGATGCACCGGCATCAGGGCGGACGACACCACCGAGGGCGGCGAAGCCCGGCGATCACCGCTGAGCCGGATCCGCCCTCGTGACCCGGAACCGGAGCAACTGCCCCTCGGAGCCCACCAGGTGGAAGCCGGCCTTCTCCAGCACTCGGACCGACGGCGGATTGGACTGCTCCACATCGGCGTGCACCGCGTGCACGCCGGGCGCGGTGAGGGCGAATTCCGTGAGGGCTCGGGTGGCTTCAGTGGCGTAGCCGAGCCCTCGACGGCCGGCCACGATTCCGTAGCCGATTTCCAGTCGGCCGTCGGCAGGCGGCCAGAACAGCCCGACCGAGCCGACGACCAGACCACTGGCCCGCTCGACGACCTGACGGTGGCCGTACTCGCCGAGCCACCCGGGATGTTCGGCGAAAAGGCCCGCGACGACCTGATCGCCCTCCGCGGGGAAGTCCTCGGCCCAATGGCCGAGCCGGATCCCGCGCACAACGGCATCGGTCTCGGCAGCGGACCACGGCCGCAGCACGAGACGGCCGGTCAGCAGATCTGCGGCGTGGGCGGGTGTGGGAGACGAAGGCACGTGACACTCCTGGTCGTTGCGACGACCCGGACCACGCTCTGGAAGAACGCGGACCGGACAAGGGCATGCGGAACACGGCCGACGGCAGCCATATTCATCAACCTCCCTTGCCGCATGTGCTCACGCGCTTGTCGCGCGCGGTGACGCTATCCACGCCCTGCCGGACGCGGCAACTCCGTTTCCCCGGGTCCCATCGCTGGGTGTCCCAGGGGCGTCGTTGATTACTACGAAGCGGTAACAAGAGGCAACCACCAGGGGAGTTGGCGTGGTCTAGTCCGTTTATGAAGATCTCTTTCCTGCTTCACAACGCCTATGGGATCGGGGGCACGATCGCCACCACCTTCAACCTGGCCCAGGCACTGGCCGAGCGGCACGAGGTGGAGATCATCTCCGTGCTGCGGCACCGGGAGGACCCGAACTTCACCCTGGACCCGCGGGTGGGTTTGCGGCCTCTGGTGGATCTCAGACAGGAGAAGGAGCATCCGTTACATCTGAGACCGGCAAAGGTCTTTCCCCGAGCCGAGTACCGGTACGGGCAGTACAGCGAGCTGACCGACCAGCGGATCGGCGACTGCCTCGAGGCGGTCGCCGCCGACGTGGTGATCGGCACCCGGCCGGGGCTCAACGTGCATCTCGCGCTCCAGGCTCCGAGCCACGTGGGACGCATCGGGCAGGAGCACCTGACCCTGGACAACCATCCGCCCCGGCTGCGCAACGCGCTGCGCCGGACCTACCGCAGGCTCGACGTACTCACCACGGTGACCGAGGCGGACGCCGCCTCCTACCGGCTCAAGATGAGGCTGCCCGGTGTCCGGGTGGAGGCACTGCCCAACAGCGTGCCGGATCCCGTGCTGCGCGCCGCGGACGGCACCGCGAAGGTGGTCGTCGCGGCCGGCCGGCTGGTCCCGGTGAAACGATACGACCTGCTCATACAGGCCTTCGCCCTGGTGGCCGCCGAACACCCGGACTGGCAGTTGCGCATCTACGGCAAGGGCGAGGAACACGATCGGCTGCGCCGGCTCATCACGGACCTCGGGTTGTGGAACAACGTCTTCCTGATGGGTGCCGCGGCCCCCATGGAAGCGGAGTGGGTGAAGGGCTCGATCGGTGCGGCGGCCTCCAACTTCGAGCCGTTCGGCATGACGATCGTCGAGGCGATGCGCTGCGGACTGCCGGTGGTGAGCACCGACTGCCCCTACGGACCCGGTGAGATCGTCCAGGACGGGGCCGACGGCCGGCTCGTGCCCGTCGGTGACCGCGACGCGCTGGGCGCCGCCCTGCTGGAACTGGTCGGCGACGACGACCGACGCCGTCGGATGGGCCGGGCGGCCCTGGAGAACGCGCGGCGGTTCGCTCCCGGCCCCGTGGTCGAACAGGCCGAGCGTCTTCTCGACGAGGCGGTCACGGCGAGAAGGACGGGACGAGCGGCCGCACCAGAAGGCGCCGGCGCACGCCGTGCCCTGATCAGCCAGGGCTTCGCCGTCCGCGACGCCGCGGTCGGCGCGGCCGGCGGCGCGCTGCGCATGGTACGGAAGGGACAGCAGTGAGTACGGAGCAACAGAGTGCGCCTCCACGCGTCGCCTGCCTGGTCGACGCGGACGGCACCATCACCTTCGACCTGCCGTCGTGCCCGGCCGAGGGCCGGCAGCTGCTGCTGCGATGGCGCCCCAAGAAGGGGCAGCCCGAGAAGACACTCCACGTCCTCGATCTGGAGCCGGCAGACGACGGTCACCACCACGCCGTCCTCGGCGCGCAACCCGTCCTCACGGAGGGCCGGTGGGACGTGTACCTGCTCCAGGAACCGGGGTCCCGGCGGCAACGACTGCGCCCGGGCCCACGTGACACACGGGCCCTCGTCGACGGACACCTCCGTGACCGCCGGACACCACTGGCCGTCCGGGTCCCCTACGTCACCAAGGACGGCTATCTCGCCGTACGTGCCTGGCTGCGCCCCGCCCACGCGGAGGTCGACCACATCGACCTGACGGACCGCTCGATGACGGTCGGCGCACGCCTGCACGGGCCTTCGCTCCAGGAGGGAGCCGTCGTGCGCCTGCGTCTGCGGGGCGGCAGCGGTACCGAACGCACCGTGGAGCCACAGGCCGCACCGGACGGCCGAGGCTTCTCCTTCACGGTCGGATTCGAGGAGTTGGGCACCGGGGCGGGTGACGGCACCGGCGTCTGGGACGCCTTCGTCCGGCCCGCGGCGCAGGCCCCCGCCATTCGCCTCGCCCGCCTTCTGGACGACGTCGCGGACCGCAAGGAGGTGTTCGTCTACCCGAAGACCACGACCGGCGACGCCGTCCTGCGCCCCTACTACACGGTCGACAACGAGCTCTCCGTGGAGGTGACGAGGACCGCGGTGTCATGACGCCGTGACCGGTGCGTCACCGCTCGTGCCGAGCGCTGGTCCCGGCGAGGCGTGACGGCCGTTCAGGGCGGGAGCCGGTGGCTCTGTCCGGCCGGAACGCCCACGCCATCGTCGGCTCCATCACGCAGCGGAAGAGCCGGCGGACGGGAGGCGTGCACAGTGCGGTCACGACCGCGCCCGCGACGAGGGTGACGGTGATCTCCCCGAGCGGCCGGTGGGTCCACTCGAGGTGGGACCAGTGCCAGTGGTTGGCGGCCTGGATGAAGAAGCCGTGCAGCAGATAGCCGTACAGCGTGCCCGCGCCCAGCGCGGTGAACCAGGTCCGGCGGCCGGGCACCCAGGCGAGGAAACAGGCGACCAGGGTCAGCGAGCAGCCGAAGAGGGCAAGCGTCATGACGGGCCCGTACCACGCGGGGACGCCGAGTTCCTCGGCGCCGCGGCGGTGGAAGAACCAGGCGTAGTTCATCCGCGGAACCGCCCAGTACGCCGTGGCGAGAGCACAGGCGAAGACCGGCACCGCCAGGACGCGCACCTCGCGACGCCGCACCAGCCGGAAGTGCTCCGGCTTCAGGCACAGGCCGAGCACGAAGTAGGGCAGGAACTGCAGGGTGCGCTGCAGGTCGAGGTCGTCGCCGATGGACGGCGCCATCGTCGCGAGCGCCGCGACACCGAGCGCGAGCGGCAGCGGGCGGCGCACGCTCTTCCACAGGGGGGTGGTCAGCCGCCAGATGAACAGTGCCGCCAGGAACCAGGTCAGATACAGGGGATCCAGCAGGCTGACCGGGCGGTCCGGAACGCCGTCGGTCCACCTCGTGAAGAGCGTGTACGCCGTCTCGAAGACCACGTAGGGGACGACCACGCCGGTGACCAGGCGTTTGATCTTCTCCGGGCTCGCGTCGAAGCCGCGCGAGAAATACCCGGAGATGACGATGAAGGCCGGCATGTGGAAGGCGTAGATGATCATATAGAGGGCGGTGACGGTACGGCTGCCGGAGCGCAGCGGCTCCCAGACGTGGCCCATCGCCACCAGCACGATCGCCAGGTACTTGGCGTTGTCGAAGAAGGCGTCGCGCTGTTTGGTCCGGTCGGGCGCGGCCGGGGCGCTGGCCGGCGCCCCGATCACCGTCACATGGCTGTGCGCGGCCTGCGTGGCTGTGGCGTTCGAGCGGGGCATCCCAGCCGCCTCACCGCTTCCGGGCGACGTGAAACCGTGTTTCACGTCACTGATCACCACCACCGTGTCCGGGCCGACGACGTCCCGCGTACCGGGGCCGTCCCGGCGGGTCAACCGTGCAGCAGGGAGCGTCCGAGCCAGTCGGACCGGTCGCGTACGCCGGGAAGCGCGAAGAAGTACCCGCCGCCGGTGGGGGTGATGTAGTCGACCAGCGGCTCGTCGACGAGCCGCTGCTGGGTGGCCTCGAACTGACGGACCACGTCCTGCTGGTAACAGCAGAACACCAGCCCCATGTCGAGGTTGCCGACCTGGTCGATGCCGCGGTCGTAGTTGTAGCCGCGGCGCAGGATGCGTGAGGAGTCCGTCCTGGCGGTGCGCGGGTTGGCGAGTCGGATGTGGGCGTCGAGCGGGATCGCCCGGCCGTGCGGGTCCTTGGCGTAGTGCGGCGTGTCGGTCTCCTGGGCGCCGTCGAGCGGGGCCCCGCTGTCCCGGCGCCGGCCGATCATCTGCTCCTGCTCGGTGAGGGAGACCCGGTCCCAGAACTCGACGCGCATCCGGATGATCCGAAGCACCTGGTAGCTGCCGCCGACCGCCCAGGACGGCTCACCGTCGGCGCCCGTGACCCAGACGAGCTTGTTCATCTCGCGGGCGGAGGCGATGTCGGGGTTGGCGATGCCGTCCTTGAAACCGAGGAGGTTGCGCTGTGCGCCGGACGGGCGGGAGGGGTTCTGGAAGCCGTCGACGCGCCACTTGACCTGCATGGCGCCACGGGTGTGCCGGGCGATGTCGCGCAGGGCGTGCAGCACGGTGTCGGAGTGGTTCGCGCAGATCTGGAGGGACAGGTCGCCGTGGCACTCGGCCGCGTCGAGGTCGTCGTTGGGGAAGGTGCGCATCGGTGCGAGGTGACGTGGCCTGACGGCGCCGAGGCCGTAGCGGTCGTCGAAGAGCGAGGAGCCCACCCCGACGGTGACGGTCAGGTCGTCGGCGGGGATGTCCGGGCCGAGGATGCCACTGTCGGACGGCGGGGCGCCCACGCCCAGGTCCTCGGGGGTGCCGCCGGTGGTCAGGAATCGGGCCCGGGCGGTGAGCGTGCGCAGTAGGTCGGTGAGTTCGGCGCGGCCCTCGGCGATGACGTCGCAGGAGACGAAGGCGGCGGCGGCCGGCTGAGAGGTGGTGATCCCGGCCTGGTGGGCGCCGTGGAAGGGCACCCTGCCGGCGGCCGTGGTGGTGTCTTCGGCAGCTCCGGCCCGCCCGCCGGTGAGCTCCGCCCCTGCGAGTCCGGCCCCGGCCAGTGCCGCGCCGGCCGCGCCGATGCCGAGGGCGGTCCTGACGAACGTACGACGGCCCGCGGGGCAGACACCCTCGTGACCTTCTTCGGGGCCCGGCTGCTGGGGCGTCATCGGGATGGTCCTTTCCTGGTGGTGCGGCGTGCGGCAGTGCGGCGGTGGTGAGGCGCAAGGGTGTTCAGGCTGACTTGCGGATCTCCAACAGGTCGGGAATCGGGGCGAGTTCCTCCAGCAGTTGGCCCATGGCGCCGTCGAGCTTCTGGCGGGTGGCGGCGGGGAGTTCGCCGACCGGCGTCCACCTCCCGTCACCGCGGCGGGCGGAGAGCACCAGCCGCTCGGTGCGGCGCAGCCAACTGCCCACCGTGGGAGAGACCTTGGGGTCACGCTTGTCGATCAGGGGGCGCAGGAGGCCGAGAAGTTCCCGGGTGCCCTTGATGTTGGCCTCGGCGGTCGCCAGACCCGTGCCGCTGCCGTATTCGGTGGCACCGGTCAGCTCCTGCTGGAGGGTGCCCTCCAGGATCTCGTGGGTGCGCAGCGGCAGGTCGCCCGGGTCGAAGTCCTGGTGGGGGAAGTCCTTCCGCAGGGCGGCGACGTCGGCGGTGAGCTGCCGCGCGGCCCGGGCGAGCGAGCCGGCCGGCTCGCCGTGCCACAGGCCGTACTCGACCCGGTGGAAACCGGTGAAGCCGGAGTCCTTCACCCCGTCGGGCAGTCCGGCCGTCGTCCCGTTGATCTCCGCGTCGAAGTCCCCGAACGTGCCGTAGGCGGCGCCGAGCGAGGCGTACTGCTCGTGTGCGGGCAGCCAGTCCTTGCGCGCCCGGTCGAGCCGGCCGGCCTCGATGTCGTCTTGCAGGGTGCGGGTTCTGGTCAGCAGGAGGGCCAGACCCCTTTGTACGTAGGCACGGTAGGCGGCGAGCGGCGCGGCGAGATCCTTCTCGGAGACGGGCAGTACGGCTCTCACCGTGCCGCCGCCCGTGACCCGGACCGCCGCGGAGGTGACGGCCTGCCCGCTGGTCGGCACGCAGCGCCAGGCGTAACTACCGCCGCCGATCGTGGCGATCAGGGTGCGGGTCGTGCCGGGCGCGATGCCCTCGGCCTCGCCGTAGACGGCCGCCGTGGCCGGGTCGATCAGATACGCCTCGACGGTGGTGCCGCCGCTGTTGCGTACCTGGAACGACTGCCGTCCGCGCTGGGGCACGGTGAAACCCCTGCCGCAGTGCGCGGGGGAGACGGTGATGGTGGCGGCGGAGGCGGGCTTCGCGTCGCCGACGGCCACCAGCACGCCCGCGAGCAGGGAAGGAGCGGCGAGCGCGGCCACCGGCAGAACCCACCGGGGCAGGCGCCGGGCGACGGCGGGACGTGGGGCGGCCGGTTCGGCGACGGCCCCGGAGGCGGGCGCCGCCGGTACGGGAGGGGTGGTGACGGGCGCGTCCGCGCCGCGCACGCCCCGGACGAACAGCGTCATCACCACGGCGAGATACGCGCCGTAGGCGGTGACCTGAAGCCATGTCATCTGCGGCGTCAGATTGAGTGTGCCGCTGAGCAGGGTGGCGTACCAGGAGCTGGAATCGATGCTCCCCGACAGGTCGACGGCGTACGCCGCGGCCCCCGGCAGCACACCGCCCTCCTGCAGATCACGCAGGCCGTAGCCGAGCACCCCGGACGCGATCACGATCAGCGCGGCACCGGTGAGAGTGAAGAACCGGGTCAGGTTGAGGTGCAGGACCCTTCGGTACAGCCCCCAGCAGACCGCGGCGGCCAGCAGCAGGCCCGCTCCGGCACCGACGAGCGGCCCGGCGGACTCGCCGGCCGCCTGCCCGGTGGTCCACAGGAACAGGGCGGTTTCCAGCCCCTCCCGTCCGACGGCGAGGAACGAGGTGACGACCAGTACGCCCGAGCCCATGCCCAGCGCCGCGGTGACCTTCTCCTTGATCTCACCGGAGAAACTCCGTGCCGACCGGCGCATCCAGAACACCATGACGGTGACGAAGGCGACCGCCACCAGGCTGAGCGCACCGCCGAAGGCCTCCTGGGCCTGCCCGGACAGGCCGGCCGAGGTGAACGTCAGCACCGCACCGAACCCCATCGACACCCCGACCGCGGCGAACACCCCCGTCCACACGTGCGGCAGCCGGGAGCGGTGCCCGGAGCGGACGAGGGTGGCCACCAGAACCGAAACGATCAGGCCGGCTTCCAGGCCCTCACGCAGGCCGATCAGGAAGCTCGGGAGCGCGTTGTCCCACACCGGGGGAACTCCTCTCGGGCACGGCCCGGTCGCAGTCCGGCCAGGGCGAGCTGAGTGTAGGCAAACCTAACTAGCCGTGACGATGATCCCCAGGAGGGATCCCGCGGCACTCAGGGCCCTGTGGTGAGGCAACTGGACTGCGGTGCAAGGGAGTTGGGGGAGGAGTAAGAGTCCGGTGTGAAGCCGGGGCACACCACGCGCAAGAGGACATTTCGCCAGGCGGGCGGGCCGGATCGTGAGCCGGGTTCAGGCGCGCAGCGGGTTGGTGCGTGTCGCCGCGAGCAGGTACCAGGCGGTGGCGCCCGTGTGCCGGTAGGGGTAGTAGCCGAAGCCGAAACCGGTGTCGAGCGGGCTGCTCGCCGACACCACGCCGGAGCCCTGGGCGATCGCCCTGCTCCCGATGGTCTGGCCGTCGCCCAGAAGGTCCTGGGCCCCCTCGACGGAGGCGATCAGCCGTCGGGCGTGTGCCTCGTCCCCGGGGGCACGCCGGCTGCGAAGGGCGAGCGCGAGGTGGGCCGTTCCCTCGAACCAGACGCCGTTGCGGTTCGGCTTGGGCTGGCCCTCGGCGATCGGGGCGTCCTCGTTCGCCAGGAGACTGGCGGAGCTGAAGGTGACCCCGTCGTAGGACTGGCCCGCGGGGACGGTGCTGTTGGGCCGCTCGGCCGTGTCCAGGACGGCCAGCCGGCTCGCGGCCCAGTCCAGCGACCGGGCATGGGCGGGGGAGGAGAGGGCGAGATGGGTCCAGGTCTGCGTGTCCTCGGGAATCGGGGACTTGTTGATCGTCACGCCGTCGTTGGTACCGGTGTAGAAGAAGCCTTCGGACGGTTCCCACATCTTCGTGACGAAGGCCTGGGCGCGCGCACGCCGCTGGAGCCACACCCGGTCCCCGGTGAGCCGGGCGAGCTGTCCGAACAGGCCGATGAGGTCGGTGTTGTGCTCGGTCGAGGTGAAGGGCAGTTTCTCGCCGGCCCCGTCGACCCCGAACTTGTAGCCGCCGAGGGGTTCGTCGGTACGGCCCACACGCTCGATCCACTCGCCGATGCGCACCGCCCCCGTGAGGAAGCGGCGCTTTCCGGTCCGGCGGGCGAGCGCGCCCAGGGCGATGCCGGCCCAGGCCATGTCACCCACGGCGGTGCCGGTGAAGCCGAACTGCGTTCCGACGTTGGCCGTGCCGTCCGCCCGGACGAAGCCGTCCGGCTGCGGGGAGCCGTCGTAGAAGGTGTACGGCCCGACGTTGTAGGCCTGACGCAGCCTGCCGTCGTCGTACACCGGGTCGTGCGCCTGGGCGTAGAGGAGCGCGTCGCCGAGGGCCACGGCTCTGGAGCGGCGGTCCTCGGTGCGCGAGGCGAGGTGGGCCAGGATCGCGAGCGCGTTGTCGTAGGTGAACGCCGTGCTGAACAGGCCTGCCTGGTCGGTGTAGCTCTGTGCCAGCCGTACGGTGCCGTGATCCGGATAGCCGTCCATGGCGGCGGCGAGGAAGGCGTACGCGCGGCGCTGCGCGGAGCCGCCGCTGCCGGAGGGGCGCTCCGCGGCCCCGGCCGCGCCGGAGCCGGCCGCGGTGAGGGCCGCGGCACCGACACCGAGTCCGGTCCCGATGAGTGCACGGCGGCTGAGTCCCGGGCGTTGGCTGCCGGTCATTGGTCTCCTCGAAGGTGTGGGACGCGGTGCTGGACATGGGGCATGGCGGTGTTGAGAGCGCTCTCAAGCGTGCGCGCTCATTGTGCTGTCGCAGTACATGGTGGTCAACGTATGTGACAGGGAAGCCAATTGGGATCGGACGGGAAGTGCGGCCTCGTGCGAGGCGAACCCGGTGGAGCGGTGGCTGCCGAACTCCTCATGCGGACCCGCCGACCCCCTCGCACTCGCCGGAGCCGACCCCCCCCGCACTCGCGGGAGAGGTCGCGCACGAGCCGTCCCGGCCACCGGTCAGGCGGTCCGCCGGGCGCCGCGGGCGTCCTTGCGCGAGTCGGCGGACGCCCGCAGCCTGCGGCCGCGCCGGGTCGGGCCCCAGGGCTTGAGGATCGAGATCACGGTGATGAAGAGGTAGGCGGACAGGGAGACGGCCGGCCCGAACAGGATGTCGCCGGCGGCGGGCACCGGTTCTCCCGTGGCGACGGCGAGGACCGCGGTGTTCACCCCGGGGTGCAGCGCGAAGACCGTGGCCGTGGTCGTGGCCAGGGTCAGCCAGAACTTCGTGTAGACCCACCGGTGCCTCGCCAGGCCCCACGGGGTGCCGAGGGCGAGCAGCAGGCCGCTGAGAAGGGTGAGGAACGCGAGGGGGAGCAGGAGCCAGTCGGCGAAGAGCTTCATGGCTCTGACGGAGGCCTCCACGGTCACCGTGGAGCCGGTGGTGGTCGCGGTGATCCCGAGTGCGAGCAGCCCGAGTGTGAGCCCGAGCCAGCCCGCGGAGGCGGCGGCATGGACGACGAGGGAGGCCCGGCGTGCGGGGCGGCTGAGTTTCACCCGGAACACAGTGCCGGGCGGGCGCGACGAGGGCGTCTGGCACCGGGAGTAACCCCGCGTACTCGCCTCGGCGTACACGGCCGGAGGTCATCCGGCACTTCGGCCCCGTACCGACGCCCGGGGCCGTGCCGTCGGCCGACCTCATCCGAATGGGTCAAAATGGGTTTTTATACTCAAAGGGACGCTCACCTTCCGGAGTGGTCAATGCCCCGCAACCGCTCGACCGACGACGGCGACGCACTGCTGGCCAGGCTCGGGGCGCTGACCGCTCAGGCGCGTGAGCGGGCCGAGCTCCAGCGTTCCCTGGTCGAGCTGGCCGTCGCCCTGCAACGCGGCATGCTGCCCGGAGACCTGCCGGTCGCCCCCGGCTTCCACCTGGCCGTCCAGTACTCACCCGCCTTCCACGGTCTCAACGTGGGGGGCGACTGGTACGACGCCTTCAGCATGCCCGACGGGTGCATCGGACTCTCCATCGGCGACGTGCAGGGCCACAACATCGAGGCCGCCGCGTTCATGGGGCAGGTCCGGGTCGGGCTGCGCGCGCTCGCCTCGGTCACGAGCGAGCCGGGCGCACTCCTGTCCAGAACGAACGACCTGCTGCTGTCCCTCGGCACCGACCTGTTCGCGACCTGCACCTTCATGCGGCTCGATCCGTCCACCGGCGTGCTGGAAAGCGCCCGGGCGGGACACATTCCCTGCGTCTGGGCCACCGCGGACGGCAGGTCCGGCATCGCCGAGGACGAAGGGGGACCGCCCCTGGGTGTCCAGCAGGGGCAGGAGTACCCGGTGACCCGGTACCGGCTCAGCACGGGCGGGGTGTTCGTCCTGCTGACCGACGGAGTGGTGGAGGGGCCCTCACTGAACGTCGACGAAGGCCTCGACCAGGTGGTGAGGCTCGCGGGCGTCGCCGCCGTGGCGGGCATGGACGCGAGTTCCCTCGCCGCCGCCGTGATCAAGGGTGCGGAGCGGGTCGGGCACGAGGACGACGCGGCCGTCCTGGTCGTCGGGCACGACGGACCCGGCGTCCGGCGGTAGGAAGCGACGCCCTCTCGGCTCGCCGACCGGGCGGCACCGGTATCTGATGGCTGCTGTGGTGGGTATCAAGGATCTGCGTCGACCGGCCCTCTTCGCCCTCCAGACGCTGGCTGTCGCCGCCTGCTACTTCGCCGCGGGGCGGCTGGGCCTCGTGCGGCAGCTCGTCGTCCAGGGCGCCGTGGTCACCCCCATGTGGCCGCCCACGGGCGTCGCCGTCGCCTGCCTGTTGATCTACGGGATGCGCTCCCTGCCCGGCATCGCCCTCGGTGTCCTGCTCGTGGTCCTGTCCATCACCTCGCTCCAGCCCGCCGTGATCGGCACCATGGCCGGCAACACCGCGGCCCCCGTCTGCGCCTACCTCATGCTCCGCAGGGTGGGGTTCCGGACGGACCTGAGCCGTCTGCGGGACGGCGTCGCACTGGTGTTCCTCGGGGCGCTGGCCGGCATGCTGATCAGCGCGACGGCCGGCGTCGGCCTCCTCGTCCTCCTGGACGAACTCGACGCGTCCGGGTTCTGGACCGTCTGGCTGGCGTGGTGGGTGGGCGACGCGATGGGTGTCCTGATCGTCACCCCCGTCCTGCTTCTGCTCCACGCGACCCGGTGGCCGCCGGGCCTGTCCCGGTGGAAGGAGGCCGCGGGACTGGCACTCGTCGCCTGCGGCCTCGTACCCCTGGCCGCCTACAGCGGCCTCAGCCTGCTGTTCCTCGTCTATCCGCTGCTGATCCTGGCCGCCCTGCGCTTCCAGCTGGCGGGCAGCATCCTGTGCGCCCTCCTCGCCTCCGCCGCGGCGGCCGTCGCGGCGACCGACCAGACCGGTCCGTTCGCACGGCTGACCCATGTCGAAGTGATGATCAAGCTGCAGGCCTTCAACGGCTCCATGGCCCTGACCGCCCTGCTCCTGTCAGCCGTCATCACCGAGCAGCGCAACACCAGACGCTCGGTGGAACGCGCCTGCCAGGACCTGGTGGAGGTCCTGGAGCACCTCACCGCCGGCGACGCCCCCCGTGGTCGGCCCCCGAAGGACGCCGATGGCCTGCGTCAGAAGCAGTCAGGTCAGTGAGTGCCGCGGGGATCGTCACGCGGCCCGTGTCACCCGCGCCGCGTCGGCCGGGCGCGACGTAGCGTGACCCGCACGGCAAGGCGGATACACACGACGGTCGACCCCATGGTGGCGTGATGTGCTGGAGTGCGAGGGCCGATCTGGTGGCGGGCGTCGGTGTCGCGGCCGTCGGGGTGGCCTGTGTGGCGCGGGTGCACAGCGTCCGGGACCTGCCGCTCGCCGCACTGCCGCTGCTGCTCGGGGCCCATCAGATCGTCGAGTCGGTGGTCTGGGCCTCGGACGGGGGCAGCGGACCGGCCACCGTCATCTGGGCCGTCATCGCGCTGCCCGTGTTGGCGGTGTGGGTGCCCGCGGGGGTGCTGTGCGCCGCCCCACCGCACGCCCGGCCCCGGCTGACGGTCCTGCTCGTGGCCGGAACCGCGACAGCGGCGATGCTGGCACACGGCCTCGCCGCCGCTCCGGTGACCGCCGAGATCCGCGGCCGTACGGTCGGCTACGCGGTCGACCTTTCCCATCCCCTTCTGCTCGTCATCGGCTACCTCCTGGCCACCGTGGGCTCCCTGCTGCTGTCCGGCGACCGGCGGCTGCTGGTGATGGGAGTGCTGGTCGCCGTGGGCGCCTTGCTCTGCTGGGCTCTGTGGCGGCTGGAGTTCGTCTCGACCTGGTGCGCGTTCGCGGCGATGTGCTCGGTGGTGCTGTTCGGCTGGGTTCGCGCACGGCCGCCCTCCTCGACGCACGCCCCGCGGGTGGGGCAGTGATGCGGTGGGCGACCCCGGCCCCGAGCAGGGCCGGTACGCGTACGTGACCAATGGGGCTTCGCCGCCTGACGGGCCCCCGCCACCGCACGCGGCCACGGGGTCTCCCGCGCCGCTGCGAGCCGGGCCACGGCAGTTCACGCTGGCCCGGTCCGCAGCGAAGGCGCACGCCTCAGGGGTCCTTTCACTATGCCCGTCCGGGTCGCGTGGTCTGGCACCGCACCTCGCCGCGTTGCCGAAACGCCCACGTGGCTCCTCCCCCACGCTCGAACAACCTCGCGCGGGGGGACCCCCATCGCGGCCGCTCCGGCGCCTTGCGATGCACGGCACCAGACCACGCGACCTCATCGGACGCTCATAGTGAAAGGACCCCTCAGCGTCGTACGAGGTCGATCCGGTACTTCCGGGTCTGGGAACCGTCCTCGCTGGTCACCGTGACGACGGACGACGTCCGGCCGGACTCGCCCGCCCTGTCCACGGCCACGCTCGCGTAGGGGTCGCGTGCCGTCGCCGTGACCGCGCTCCGGTTCGGGTCGGCCGTGACGACCCGGTAGGTGGTCGTGTCCGGGTCGAACGACGCGATCGGGGCACCGGCCACCTCGATGGACGTGGCGGCGGCGTCCGAGGAGACACCGGGGGCCTTGGCGTACACCTCGATCTCGCTCATGGTGATGTAGCCGCCCTGACGTGCCGTCATGACCACGCGCACCCCGGTCGTCGGTCCTGCGTCCAGCGGGACGTCGACCACGGGAGTGCCCTCGGTCCCGACCGGGATGACGTCGCTCGCGTCGACCCACGCCGCGCCGTCGGCCGTCCGCACCTGCACCTTCAGGCTCTCGGGAAAGGACGCGGTGCTCCCGTCCCGGTGGAAGTGCGCGACGATCCGGTTCAGGTCGCGTGCCTCGGGCAGGGCGAAGGTGATGGTGTCCGAGGGGTTCTTCGTGGTGCCCGGCTTCCAGTTGGACCAGGCCTTGTCGGAGAGGTCGCCGTTGCGCAGGCGCTCCGCGGAGTAGCCGCTCTCGGTGAACGTGGCAGCCACCGAGACACCGTCGTCGGAGGCGATGTCGGCCGCCGCCGCCTCCGTGACCTGCACGCGCACGGCCGCGTCGACCGTGCCGCCGCCGACGACCTGTGCGACGCCCCGCAGGGTCACGACCCCGGCCGTGTCGAACGCCCCCTCGGACGCCGGCTTCCAGGTCACCGGAAGCTCGGTCCGGCCGCCGTTCTCGCCGACGCCGACGACCGTGGCCGGCAGCTCCGGCTTCCCGCTCACGTAGGTCTTGGCACGGCCGGGCAGCGTCGAGGCGATCGTGTCGACGGTGACCAGCGCCGTCGCGGGGATCTTCCGCCCGAGGGAGTCGGTCGCCTCACCCCTGACACGTACCGTCCCGGGGTCGCGCCACCTCCGGTCCGACGGAAGGCTCCACACCACGGGGAGCGAGCCCCGGGCGCCGTCCCGGAACACCGGTGTCACCGTCGTCGGCAGCTCCGGACGCAGCCCGGGGACGGTGAACGCCTCGGCCCGCTCGGTGCGCAGCACCGTCTCGTCGGTCATGCCCCAGCACTGGTTCGCCGCCGAGGTCGGGGTGTACGTGGACACGGTGGCACCGTCCGACGAGGCCTGTCCGGCGACGTCGAGCAGGCGGCCGGTGGCGACGTTGACGAACGTCCAGGTGCTGTCGCCGGTCGTCGACAGGATCCACTGCGCGGCCTCGGGGACCTGGCTGCCTTCCGGGTCCTCCAGGACGGCCCGGTTGTCGCGCACCGCGAGCCGCTTGCCGGTCGTGGCGGCGGTGAGAGCGTAACGCTCACGGTTGTCGGTGCCGCGGGTCAGCTTCGCCACGGACCACAGCTGCTGCGCACTGCCGTGGTCGGTCGTGCGGATGACGACACCGCTGCCGTCGTCCGACGGAGCCAACGACTTTCCGCTCTGCGCGCCCTGGAGTCGGTAGACATGCCCGGGCTGAACGAGGGCGGCGTCCTTCGCCACACCGCCGACACCCTCGACCAGGAAGGTCGTGACGGACTTCGCGGGGACGGTGAGCGTGGCCGAACGGCCGGTCACCCGGACCGGTGCGCCCTTGACGAGGGCCCCGTCGGCGCTCGTCACCACGGGGGTGACGGCGGCCCGGGGCGCGACCTTGCCGAAGCGGGACAGATCGAGGGTGACGGAGCGCGCGGAGGTGCCGCTGTTCACGTGCACCACGGTCGCCGCACGGCCGGACTTCTTCACCGCGGCGACGCTGGAGGGATCGTCGACCTTCACGAAGTGGTCGCCGGGGCGAATGTGGTGGGTGAAGTTCCGGATGGTGTGGAACTTCGAGTTGGCCCGGATCGGGCAGGTCTCCAGGGTGTCCTCGGCCGTGCAGTTGAACGGGACGTGGATGCTGCCCCAGTTCTTGCCCGCCGCGGCCTGGGGGCGTGAGTCCTCGATCGGCTGCCAGAACACCCAGGCCGAGGGCTCCAGTTCCCGCATGTCGTCGACCATCCGGGTGGCGATGCCGAGCCCCGGATCCATGCCGGTGAAGTCGGTGCCGGTACCCCAGGTGCCCTCGACCTCGCTCATCCACAGCTTCTGGTCCGCGCCCTTGGCGATGTCCCGTGCGCTGGTGCGCATGCCCGTGCCGTAGGTGTGCACGTTGAGCTGGTCGACAGCGGCTCGGGCGGGGGCGCCGTAGGCGTTCCAGTTCTGGGTGAAGATGCTGGGGTTGGTCTCGTCCATCGCGGAGATCTCGGCGTCGGTCCGCGCCCTGTCGAGCGCCTTGTCGAGCGCGAGGAGCACCTGCTGCTGGAGTGCCGGTCCCGCGTGCGCGCCCTCCTGGCGTCCGCCCGTGGGCTGACCGTCCGCTCCGAGCTGGGTGCCCCAGTAGGGCGTGTTGGGCTCGTTGAGCGGGGCGATGGTGTCGAACTCGATGCCGTGCGCCTTCTCCAGCTGTTCGGTCACGCGCACCAGGTAGGTGGCGAACTCGTCGACGCGGTCCGGGCGGATCTGGTCCGTGCTCGCGTCGAAGCCTCCGGAGACGTAACCGCTGACCGTCTGGAACCAGGGCGGCGAGTTGCTGAACGACTCCCAGCGGGTGATCTTGTCCTTGATCTGGTCCACCCACCAGCGCTGGCCCGCATCTGCGTCCCAGTCCCAGTGGTCCGGGTTGTTCGGATCCCACCAGTCCGTGTCCTGCCGGGTGGTTCCCTCGGGGGCCTTCCAGAAGCCCTCCATGGTCGCGCCCGGCTTCATGTAGTCCTTGCGGACGTCCGGGGCGTTGCCGCCGCCGATGTTGTACCGCGCGATGTTGAGGCCGAGGCCGTCCTCGCCGAACAGCATGTCCACGAGCTGTCTTCGGATGGGCTCGGGGTAGCGGCCCGTGGCGTTGGCGAACCAGACGAGGCTGGTGCCCCATCCCTCGAACTCCTGCTGCTGGTAGGACGGGTCGATCCGCACGGTGACCGCGCTCTGCGGCGACGGGTCCGCGCTCGCCGGGGGTGCGGCCACGAGACCCGCGCCGAGCATCAGGGGGACTGCCGGCGCCAAAGCCCGGATGATGCGATGCCGATGGGACACGGCACTTCCTTCCACAACACAGAGGTGAGCAGGTTTCGTTGACATGCCCAAAACACCTGCTTAGCATTCGGGAAATCGAGAAAGCGCTTTCCCCGCTCTGAGCTCCCGCTCCCGCACGACCCGAGAAGATGCGCCCAATCCCCCGGGAGGAACCACATGAGGTCGTCGTTACGCACTCGCCCGGCGCCTCGCACGGCCCCGCCGCGCAAGCGCGGCGTTCCCGCTCTCCTGCTCGCCCTGCTGCTCGGCGCCACGGCGGTACCGGCCGGCGGCGGCAGCGCCGCCGCCCAGACCCCGGCGCCGCCGGCCCCCCTCGCGGAGACGTCCCCCACCGGCTTCGCCGCGGTCGACGCGCTCGGTCAGAAGGGCACCACCGGCGGAGCCGCCGGACCGACCGTGACCGCCACCACCACGCAGCAGTTCCTGGACCACATCGACACCACGGGCCCGCTGGTCATCCGGGTCCAGGGCACCATCGACATCACCAGCAAGCAGGGTGTGCGCCCGAACAAGACCATCATCGGAGTCGGATCCTCGGCCGTCATCAACGGCGGCGGCCTGGACTTCTACCGCTCCCACAACGTCATCGTGCGGAACATCAAGTTCACCAACGCCGAGGACGACGCCGTCAACGTCGGCCAGGAGTCGCACCACATCTGGATCGACCACAACGAGTTCGTCGCGCCCCTGGACGGGGCGATCGACGTCGTCCGCGGCTCCCAGTACGTCACCGTGTCGTGGAACTGGTTCAACCGGACCGACAAGAGCATGCTGCTCGGGCACTCCGACGGCAACGGCAGCCAGGACGCCGGCAAGTTGAAGGTCTCCATCCACCACAACTTCTTCGACGGCTCGCAGCAGCGGCATCCACGGGTGCGGTTCGGTGAGCCCGTGCACGTCTACAACAACTACTACAAGGGGAACGCCCTGTACGGCGTCGCCTCCACCATGAACGCGGGCGTGCTGGTCGAGGGCAACCACTTCGACGGCGTTCCCCACCCCTGCTACTCCGCGGGCGGCTACGACGAGTCGGGGCCGGGCCGGCTGGTGCAGCGCGGCAACGTCTTCACCGGTTCCGGTCCGTGCGAGATCAACGGCACGGTGACCGAACCGCGCACCTACTACTCGTACACCCTGGACCCCGCCGCCGACGTTCCCTCTCTCGTGCGGGCCGGCGTGGGGGTCGGGAAGCTCGGCGCCTGAACCACCTCTCCGCCAACTCCCCGGGCCCGCCCCTCGGCTGCCGAACCGCGCCCCGGCGGACGCACCGATCGTGCCGTCGTCCCCACATCCGGCGGCCCCCCCCACAGGAGAACCCCACATGAGTTCACGACAGACCCCGGAGCCCACCAGGGCACGCACGGCCGTGCCCTGGCGCAACAAGATGGTCGTGGCCGCGCTGGCGGCCGCCGTGCTGGCCGGTCCCGGCGTCGCGCAGGCCGCCCCGCCGGCCGCATCGGCGCCCCGGGAGCAGGTGGCGGCGGCCAGTATCACCTGGAACCTGGAACGGGCGAGCAACCCCACCCAGGACCAACGGACCGCGTACGACCTCATCACGGCGGCCATGAACGCCGCGGTGGCCCGCTACAACAACCTCAGCGACCTGGGCAAGAGCATCACCGTCCGCTACGACCCCGGCGTGCCCACCGCCGACGGCAACATCAACGGAACCATTCGCTTCGGCAACCGCAGCTACATGACCGAGAGGACCGCGCTGCACGAGATCGCCCACACCATCGGAGTGGGCACCAGCTCGGGCTGGTCCTCCCACACCGGCCAAGGTGTCTGGAGCGGCGCTCAGGCCACGGCACTGGTCAAGAGGTTCGACGGTTCGGCCGCCAAACTCTCGACCGGCGGGGGGCACTTCTGGCCCTACGGCCTGAACTACGAGAACGAGTTCTCGAACGCGGCGGGCGATCGGCACGTCCAGATCGTCGCCGCCATGGTGCGTGACGGTCTGTAACCCGTCGGGCCGGCGCCTGGGGACGTCGCCCGTCCCCAGGCGCGAAGCGTCTGGCTCAGCCGTCACTCGGCCGTCGCTCGGCCGAGCGTGTGACCACGTTGACCTTGATGCGTTGTCCTCCGTCATGCGGTCCAGGTACGTCGAGGGTGCATGCGTGGCGGCGGGGTTCCGGGCGGTAAGCCGAACTTTGTTCATCTGATCCTACGAATTCCTGCGGGGCGGGTTACCGCTGTGCGTTCGACCTGATAGGAAACCTTCCTAACGATTCAGGTCCGGACCAACTCTCCAACCCCCCACCCTGTTTGGAGCTCCCGTGGAACCTGGGAAAACAACTCCCGCCCCTCCCTCCCGCCGCACCCTCCTCGCCGTGATCGGCGCCGGCGCACTGACCTCCGTCACCGTGCTCGGCACCCCGCCCGTAGCGGCGGCGCCGGTCGCCGCACCGGGCCTCGACGACCCGGCGAAGAAGGAGATCGCCATGAAACTGGTGTCGAGCGCGGAGAACTCCTCGCTCGACTGGAAGGCCCAGTACCAGTACATCGAGGACATCGGCGACGGCCGCGGCTACACCGCCGGCATCATCGGCTTCTGCTCCGGCACCGGCGACATGCTCGACCTCGTGGAGCTCTACGCCGAGCGCCGGCCCGGCAACGTGCTCGCCAAGTACCTGCCGGCACTGCGCCGGGTCGACGGCACCGACTCGCACGACGGCCTCGACCCGAACTTCCCCAAGGACTGGCGCAAAGCCGCGCAGGACACCGTGTTCCGGTCCGCGCAGAACGACGAACGCGACCGCGTCTACTTCGGCCCCGCGGTCAGGCGGGGCAAGGCGGACGGCCTGCGTACGCTCGGCCAGTTCGCCTACTACGACGCCATCGTCATGCACGGCGACGGGGACGACTCGGCCGCCTTCAGCAGTATCCGCAAGCGTGCCCTGCGCACGGCGAAGCCGCCGGCGCAGGGCGGCGACGAGACGGCGTACCTCAACGCCTTCCTCGACGCACGGGTGTGGGCGATGAAGCAGGAGGAGGCCCACAGCGACACCAGCCGGGTCGACACCGCGCAGCGCGTCTTCCTGCGCAAGGGCAACCTCGACCTGAACCCGCCGCTGGACTGGAAGGTGTACGGGGACAGCTACCACATCGGCTGACCCTCGCGGTGCGTCCGCGCCCGAGGGGTGCGGGCAACGGCACGTGGGGCCGCCCGGTGACACGGTCACCGGGCGGCCCGCGCCCGTGGTCACCCGTCCGCAGGGGCGCTGCCGCCGCCCAGTCGGTCTGCCAGGCAGGCGAGATAGAGGGCCATGGCGGACCGGTGGTCGCGCAGTGGGCGGCCGGTGATCTGCTCGATCTTGCTCATCCGGTAGACGACGGTGTTGCGGTGGATGTGCAGGGCCGCGGACGCTCGGACGAGATTGAACCCGCTCTCGCACCAGGCGGTGATCGTATCGCGGAGCACCGGCCAGTCCGGCTGGGCACGCAGTTCCGCGGCGGTGCGCTCCAGCAGGCGGCTGCGGGCCGGGTGGCCGACGGCGGCCAGGACCTGGTGGACACGCAGGTCCGTGATCAGGTGGACGGGGGAGTCGCCGGCCAGACGAGCGCCCAGGCGGAGTGCGTCGCACGCGTCCTGGTAGGAATCGTGCAAGCCGTCCACGGACGTGGCCGGTTCGCCGATTCCCGCGCGGGCCAGAAGCCCGTCCTGGGCGGCTATGACGTCGATGAGGCGCCGGCAGTCGTCGGCCAGGGACGTGGCCGGGCCGCGGGCCGGGAGCCGATGCAGTACGCCGATCCATCCCGGCGAGGTGCCGGCCACGACGTCCTGGGGGTCGGCGAAGACGTCGCGGACCGTGCGCAGCAGTTCCGAGCGGACCAGCGCCATGTCGCGGGCGGGAGGAACTGCCTGGCGGCGGGAGCCGGTGTCGGGCACGGGCGGCACGCTCACCTCGAACGCCACCGCGACCCGTTGCAGCCGCAGGTCGAAGCCCAGTTCGGCGGCCCGGAACTCGAGGAAGTCGCCTTCGACGACCTGCGGATCGTACGAGGCGATGTCGGCGAGCAGTTTTTCGGCCGCCCGCTCGGCGAGCAGGCGGGAGCGCAGCATCACGGATTCCCTGAGCAGGATCTCCGTCTGGCGCTTCACCAGCAGTCCGAACCGGCGCACCTGGGCGGGAGTCCCGGTGATGCCGACCGTGCCGACCGCCTGCCCGCCCGTGACCAGCGGCAGGGTGACTCCGGGCCGCACTCCGCGCAGTTGCTGGGCCTGCGACGCGTTGTGCGTGGCGGGCTCCTTGGTGCGTATCACGCCGACGGACGCCTCGTGGAAGGTGCCGACCCGGCTGCTGTCGCCGCTGCCGATGACCATGCCCTGCGCGTCGGTGATCAGCACGTTGAAGCCGATGACCGCGGTGGTGTCCCCGGCGATCTCCTGCGCGAGTGACGGACTCAGCACGAACGTTCCTCCCGTGGCGGGGATGGACGCACCGTACAGTCGAGCGAGCGGTTTCGGCCATAAGTTCGTACGAAGTGACCGGTGACGTACCGCAGGCCGGTCCATAGCGTATGCCTCCATCACCTCCCCGCCGGGGGCACAGCGCGGTGAACGGCGGGTCCCTTCAGCGCCGACACGCCGATCCACCCACACGCCGTTACGCCGTTCCGGAAGGCCCAAGCCGATGATCCGTGTGCGTTCACTTGTTGCCGCTTTGTCAGCTGTTCTCCTGATACCGACCGCCGCCGCCTGTGGCTCGGGCGACGACGACGCCCCCAAGAACGTGTCCGCGAAGGCCGCCGCACTGGGCACCCTCACGCCGGGCGTGATCAAGGTGGCCGTCCAGCCGTACGCCCCCTACACCAGCGTCCAGGGCGACAGAATCGTCGGCCTCGACGGAGACATCCTCAACTACGCGGCCAAAAAGCTCGGCCTCGAGGTCAAGCCCCAGGTCACCGACTTCGCCGGCATGCTCGCCGGGGTGCAGTCACGCCGGGTGGACATCACCATCGGCGGCGTCGCCTGGTCCGCCGACCGGCAGAAACAGGGGCTGTTCACGGACCCGCCCTACTACTCGCCCCCGGCGATGGCCGTCCGGTCCGGCAAGACGTACAAGACGGTCGACGACCTCGAGGGCCTCGACCTCGGTACGGTCGAGGGGTACGTCTGGGTCAAGTCGATCCAGGCCGTGCCCGGTGCCGAGCTGCACGCCTACCCCGACGCCAACGGCGTGCTCGACGATCTCGGCGCCGGCCGGGTCGATGTCGGATTCCTCGACCCGCTGATCATCATCGCGGCGCAGAAGGAACGCCCGGAGCTGAAGATCGAGACGCAGTACCTGACGCCGCCGACCGCCGCGCAGGTCGAGGCGAAGCCCGCCTACGCCTACTTCCAGCCCTACCAGACCGGCTTCTACCTGCCCAAGCAGGCCACCAAGCTGGAGCAGGCCATCTCCGCGCAGATCGACGCCATGTACGCGAACGGCGAGATGGCGAAGCTCGTGAAGAAGTACGGCGGCGACCCCGAGCAGTTCCTCACGCCGGCCGCCGACGTCGCCACCGCGCGGCGAGGTGTGGACCGCCCCCAGGACTGGACGCCGCCGTCCGTCGCGACCCAGTGAGGCGGTGACAGACATGTCCGGTCTCTTCCAAGTCCCCTGGTCCGACTACCAGTCCGACCTCCTCGACGCGCTCGGGCGCACCGTCTCCTACACCGTCGTGAGCTTCGTCGGCGCGGTGGCGCTCGGCCTGGCGGTGGCGCTGCTCAGACTGAGCAAGGCATGGCCGGCACGCGCCGTCGCCGCCGTCTACACCGAGGTCTTCAAGAACATCCCGCTGCTGGCCATCATCTTCCTGACCTACTTCGGACTGGCCTCGGCCGGAATCCGGCTCGACGTGTTCACGGCCGGCTGCCTCAGCCTCGTCGTCTTCTACGCCGCCTACCTGTCCGAGATCTTCCGCTCCGCGATCAGCGGGGTACACGCCGGACAGACCGAGGCGGGCGAGGCGCTGGGCCTCGGCAAGGTCGGCATCTTCGGCCACATCATCCTGCCGCAGGCCCTCCGGCAGGCGCTGCCCGGCACCAACACCATGCTGGTCGACCTGCTCAAATCCACCTCACTGCTCGTCACCGTCTCCGCCGCCGAGCTGATGTCCGAGGGGCGCCTCATCACCTCGGCCACCTTCCGGGCGCTGGAGGTGTACCTGGTCATCTCGGCCATCTACTTCGCCCTGTGCTATCCGCTCTCCCAGCTTCTGCTCCTGCTGGAACGGAAGGTACGGGCCGGCGTTCCCCTGTCCCCCTGGCGGCGGCGGCGGATGCGCGCGGCCCGCGCCCTGCTGGCCGGCGGCACGACCGCGGACGTACCCGTGAAGGAGGCGGCGGTATGACCGAGCCCGTCATCACCACCGAGGCCCCGGCCCCCACTCCCGCCGAAGCCGTCGTACGGATCGAAGGGCTGCGCAAGTCCTTCGACGGCCGGCTGGTGCTCGACGACGTCCATCTCACCGTCGGCCGGGGCCGCATCGTCAGCGTCATCGGGCAGAGCGGCGGCGGCAAGACGACCCTGATGCGCTGCGTCAACCTGCTGGAACGCCCGGACCAGGGCACGGTCGAGGTCGCCGGCCAGCTCGTGCACAGCGGCGGCCGTATGGTCTGCCGCGACCTGCCCGCGCTGCGCCGCACCGTCGGCATGGTGTTCCAGCGGTTCAACCTGTTCCCCCACCTCACGGCCGTGGAGAACGTCGTACTGGCGCAGCGCAAGGCCGGTGTCCCCGAACAGGAGGCTCTGGAGCGGGCCGTCGCGCTGCTGCGCCGGGTCGGGGTGGCCCACCGCGGCCTCGCCCAGCCCGACCAGCTCTCCGGCGGCGAGCAGCAACGCGTCGCCATCGCGCGGGCCCTGGCCCTCAAACCCGAAGTACTGCTCTTCGACGAACCCACCTCCTCCCTCGACCCGGAGGCCACCCGGGAGGTGCTGAGCGTGATGCGGGAACTCGCCGCGGACGGAATGACGATGCTGCTGGTCACCCACGAACTGCCCTTCGCCCGCGAGGTGTCCGACCACGTCGTCTTCGTCGACGGCGGCCGGATCGTGGAGGAGGGCCGGCCCGAGGACGTCCTCGACGCTCCTGCCCGGACCCGGACCCGTGAGTTCCTCGCCTCGTACGGAACCGCGTCATGACCCAGGCGTTCGATGACCGTGCCGGACCCGTCGTGGTCGTCGGGGGCGGCGTCATAGGGCTGTGCACCGCGTACTACCTCGCCGCGGCCGGTGTCGCGGTGGAGGTCGTCGAGCGGCGCGGCCTCGGCTCCGGGGCGTCCCGGGGCAACGCCGGATGGGTCTGCCTCAGCCATTCGACTCCCGTCCCGGCCCCGGGAATCGTGCGCTACGCCCTGCGTTCCCTGGGGCGCCCGGACTCACCGCTCTACCTGCGCCCCCTTCCCGATCCCGCGTTCGTACGGTGGCTGTGGCGGTTCTGGCGCAGCAGCACCCCGGCCGCCTTCCGGCGCGGGTACGCGGCCATCGCCGAGCTGAACCGCGGCACCTTCGACCTCTTCGACGGCCTGCGCGCGGCCGGCGTCGACACGACCCTGACCCGGCCCGGCATGGTGCACGCCTTCCTCTCGGAGGCCGAGGCCCGACATCACCTCGCGATCCAGCGGGAGATGGCGGACGGCCACTACCCGATGCCCGCCGACGTCACCACGGGGCCCGCAGCGCATCTGCTGGACGGGGCGCTGTCGCCCCGGGTGCGTGCGGCGTATCTCGTCGAGGGGGAGGGGGTGGTCGACCCTGAGGCGTTCGCCCGGGCGCTCGGTGAGGCACTCGCCGCCCAGGGGGTGAAGGTCCACGAGAACGCGGAGGCCACCGGTTTCCGGACCGCGGGTGGCCGGGTCAACGCGCTGCGTACCGAGCAGGGCGACATTCCCTGCGGGGCCGTCGTCATCGCCGCCGGAACGCGTTCTCCCGGCCTGCTGCGCTCCCTGGGACAGGCGCTGCCCCTGCAGGCCGGCAAGGGCTACAGCTTCTCGGTGGACCTGGACCAGGCCCCCTCGCACACCCTGTACTTCGGCGAGCGCCGTGCCGTCGCCTCACCGATCGGCGGTACGACGCGGATCGGCGGCACGATGGAGCTGAGCGGCAACAACAACCGCCTCGACTGGCGCCGCATCGTCGCCGTCGCCCTCGCCAGCCGGCGCTACCTGGGGCGCTGGTTCGACGATCCGGACGACCTGGTCGGCCTGATCCGGGACCCGTGGGTCGGCGGACGGCCGTTCCTCCCCGACGGGCTCCCCGTCATCGACCGCGTCCCGGGCCACGACAACGCCTTCGCGGCCACCGGCCACGGAATGCTCGGGGTCACGCTGGGCCCGGTCACCGGGCACAGGCTCGCCGAGTACGTCCTCACCGGCCACCGGCCCGATGCGCTGACGCCCTTCCGCTACGACCGGCTCCGGCACTGACGATCTCCTGCGCGGGAGGGCACCCGGCCGGCAGTGCCGCACGGTCCCCGACCGGCAGTGGCGGCACCGCGGGTACGCTGGGCGCGACCTGGCCGTCAGCGCGGAAGGACACCGACCCCATGGAGTTCGCCTTCGCCGGCCGGGTGATCGAATGGCGTGGGCCGTCGCCGTACTACTTCGTCGCCGTGCCGGACGAGGAGTCCGCCGACATCCGCGAGGTGGCCGCGATGGCCACGTACGGCTGGGGCGTGATCCCGGTCGAGGCCCGGATCGGCGAGGTCGCCTTCACGACGTCGCTCTTCCCCAGGGACGGCGGTTACCTGCTGCCGCTCAAGAACGCCGTGCGCAAGCCGCAGGGCCTCTCGGCAGGTGACGAGGTGGCCGTGGAGATGGCCGTCCGCCTTCAGTAGGGCGAGCGGATGCCGTCTTCGCCCTGCGGCGCCGAAGATTCGGAAGGTCACCTACCGATCACGATATCCGGATCTTGCAATTCCGGACAACCTTCGTTCACAACAAGTTGTCTTGCGGTTTATGAATAGTCAACCTGCGCCCGACGTCACCGTTATTGTCGGAGCGTATGAAGCCATGCCCTATCTCGTCCGCTGCCTGGAATCAGTCGAGACACAGACACTCGGCGCGGACCGATTAGAGATCGTCGCCGTCGATGACGGATCGAGTGACGGCACCGGCGAATATCTGGAGGATTTCGCCGCCGCGTCGAAGGTGCCCACCAGGGTGGTGCGCCAGGCCAACTCCGGTGGTCCCAGCGGCCCGCGCAATGTCGGGTTGTCCCTGGCTCGCGGCCGCTATGTCTTCTTTCTGGACGCCGACGACCATCTGGGGGACGAAGCCCTGGAGCGGATGGTCGCGATGGCCGACCGCGCCGGCACGGACGTGGTGCTCGGCAAGATGGAGGGAGTCAACCGCGGGGTCGCGAGGTCGATGTTCACCCGGACCCAGGAACGCGCCGACGTCCACACCTCGCAGGTCATCTTCGCGCTGAGCGCCCAGAAGCTGTTCCGGCGCGAACTGCTCCTGCGCCTGGGCCTCAGGTTCGACGAGAGCCTCGCCACCGGTGAGGACGCGCTCTTCACCATGGAGGCGTATCTGAGCGGCAACGGCGTGTCCGTCGTCGCCGATTACGTCTGCTACTACCTGGTGGGCCGGGACGACGGAAAACACGCGACGCGACGAGGCGATTACACGGCCCGCTTCGCCGCCATTCACGCGCTGATGGACCTGATCGCGAGACTCGTGCCGCCGGGTGCCGAGCGGGATCAGCTGATGGTCAGGCCCTTTACGGTCGGCCTGCTGCAGCAATTCGGGGCCGGCCTGCTGAAACGGCCGGAAAGCGAGCAGTTGCACAGGATGGAGCTCGCCGCTCCGATGACGGCGGCGTACTGGACCAAGGGAGTCGCCGACCGGATAAAGGTCAACGAACGGCTGATACTCACGTGCGTCGCCATGGGCAGGCTGGACGCCTTGAAAGGCATTCTGGAATTCATCCGCGCCAAGACGGTGCCGGAAGCGGTCCATCACGGCCGAGCAGGAAAGCTGCACCTCGCCTATCCGTATTTCCGCGACCGGCGGACGGGTGTCCCCGACGAGACGTACAGGGTCACCGTCCCGGACTGGTCCGGCAGCCGGCGGGTCATGCCGTCGTCGAAGCCCCGGCCGTCCGTCGCCAGGCGGACGGTGCGGAAGGTCCGCCGGCGCATCCGCGGGCTCCGGCCCCGCGGATGACCCCTCCGGGAATCCCGCCGGCCATGAGCGGCGGTGTCCGCAGTCCCCGAGCGCAGTCCCAGGGCGCGGGCCACGGGGCACGCCCTAACCGGCGTCCAACGGCCTTTCGAAGAAGGTCTCCAGAACCACCGTTGCCTGCGTCCCGCTGACCCCGTCGATGGCGTAAAGGCGGCGCAGTACGTCCTGGAGCCGCTCGGTGGTCGCGGTGCGCACCTTCACCAGGACGGCAGCGCTGCCCGCGATGACGTGCGCCTCCTGGATCTCCGGAACGGCGGCGAAGTCCTCGGCCCGGTCGCCCATCCACGACGTCGAGTCGACGAGCACGAAGGCCAGGACCCCGCGGTCGAGCGCCGCGGGGTCGACGTCGACCGTCGTGGCCCGGATGACCCCCTGCTCACGCAGCTTGCGTACGCGCTCGTGCGCGGCACCCGCCGACAGGCCGACGGCCTTGCCCAGTCCGGCGTACGGCTGGGTGGCGTCCCGCTGGAGCAACGCGATCAGCTGACGGTCGATGGCATCCACTGATTTCATGTGTCGACCATATATGGTTCGGTAGTAGGCGTGCTACGTTGAACAGCGTCCTGATCAATCCCTCTGGGAGGATGCCATGCCCGCCGACGGCCTGTACGAGATCCTGGACGAGCGCTTCCGCACCGGAGGCTGCGCGAACGGCGACAGCAGGCTGGAGGTCCTGTACGACGGCTGCCGCTGGGCCGAGGGCCCGCTGTATCTCCCCGCCTGGCGCCAGTTGATCTGGAGCGACATCCCGAACGACCGCATTCTGCGCTGGGACGAGGCCACGGGCACGGTCGGCGTCTTCCGCACCCCGGCCGGCCACAGCAACGGCAACACCCTCGACCCGCGGGGCCGTCTGGTCACCTGCGAGCAGGGCAACCGCCGTGTCACCCGCACCGAGCCCGACGGGACGGTGACCGTCCTCGCCGACCGCTACGACGGCAAGCGGCTCAACAGCCCGAACGACTCCGTCGTACGCTCCGACGGCACGATCTGGTTCTCCGACCCCGACTTCGGCATCACCAGCGACTACGAGGGCCACCGCGCCGAGTCCGAGATCGGGGCCTGCAACGTGTACCGGATCGACCCCGTAACGCAGGAAGTGCGTCTCGCCGCCGGCGGGTTCGCCGGCCCCAACGGCGTCATCCTGTCCTGTGACGAGAAGCAACTGTACGTCTCCGACTCACGGAGCGCCCGGATCCACGTGTTCGACATCCGTGAGGACGGCACGCTCTCCGACGGGAAGGTCTTCGCCGCGGCGCGCGGCGACGTCCACTACGACAACATCCGCTTCGACGACGAGGGCCGCCTGTGGGCCGCCGCCCTGGACGACGGCGTCCACTGCTACGACCCCGACGGCACCCTCATCGGCCGGCTGCGCCTGCCCGAACCCGTCTCCAACATCGCCTTCGGTGGCGCCAAGAACAACCGCCTGTTCATCACGGCCACCACCTCCCTGTACTCGCTGATGATGTCGGTGACGGGGGCGCCGCGCCTCTAGGCGGATCTCTCCCAGGGATCGGCAGGCGCCTCGGCAGTCTCCGTCAGAGGCCGAACTCCTGGGTGGACAGGCCCAGTACCGAACACGCCTCACGCAGAACCTGCTCCTCGGCCGGCGCGACGTATCCGTCCGCACCCGCGACGACGAAGCCGGTCTGGACGACCGCCCTGGCCTCCGTCGGCTTCTTCGCGGCCTTGGCGATCTCCTGCAGGGCCTCGGACTTGCCCTGCTGGAAGTTGACCGCCAGCTGGTCGACGTGCTTGTTGAAGCGCTGCCGCAGCTGCTCGGACGGGAAGTTCTGCAGCACGTCGTTGCTCAGGATCAGCGACTCCACATGCTGCCTCTCGGCCGGGTCGACCTGCCCGTCGGCGGCGGCGACCAGGGCGCACATGGCCATGCTGGCGTCTCGGTAGGCGCCGCTCTTCAGCTCGGTCTTGAGGGACGTGAGCTGGGACTTGAGTGTGTTCACCAGCTGCGCCTTCGATCCCCCGCCGGACCCTGAACCCGGCCGCCCGTGTCCGCCGGCGCTCCGCGTCCCCTGCGCCTGCTGCTGCAGTCCCTTGGCCTGGTCCTTGAGCCGATCCCACATCGCCATCTGTCCTACCTCTGCTTCGCCCATGTCGTTCCGGTCGGCCGCGTGTATTCCGCGCCTCCTTCTGCCAACTCCTTCCGACTCCCCGAAGTTCCATGGCCGGCCGGCCTCTCGCGCGGGTGTGCAACCGGTCTGTCCAACGAACCGAACGCGCCACACGGGGCGAGAAAGTGGCGCAATCGGGTGTTGCGGCTTCGGTTCACCGAGCGCAGCCTGCTGAATATGGGAGCGCTCCCACTGGCGCCCCGCGCAACACGCACCCCACATCCCCCCACTCGGAAAGAGGGAGATCATGATCTGTCATGATCGCGACAAGAAAGCCGGTGCACGTCTGACACTCTCCCTGAGCATGCTCCTCGCGGTGCTGCTCTGTCTGATCCCCTGGAGCGGCACGGCCGTGGCCCACGGTTCGGTCGTCGACCCGGCGTCCCGCAACTACGGCTGCTGGCTCCGCTGGGGGAGCGACTTCCAGAACCCGGCCATGGCACAGGAAGACCCGATGTGCTGGCAGGCATGGCAGGACAACCCGAACGCCATGTGGAACTGGAACGGCCTGTACCGCAACGGCTCGGCCGGCAACTTCCAGGCGGTCGTCCCCGACGGCCAGCTGTGCAGCGGTGGTCGGACCGAGGGCGGCCGCTACAACTCCCTGGACACCGTGGGTCCGTGGAAGACCACGGACGTCGGCAGCAACTTCACGGTGCGGCTGTACGACCAGGCCAGCCACGGCGCCGACTACTTCCTGGTCTACGTCACCCGGCAGGGCTTCGACCCCGCCACTCAGCCGTTGACCTGGAGCGACCTGCAACTCGTCGCCCGGACCGGCACGTACGCCCCCAGCCAGAACTACTCCATCGACGTGAGCACCTCGGGCCGCACCGGCCGCCACGTCGTCTACACCATCTGGCAGGCGTCGCACATGGACCAGACGTACTTCCTGTGCAGCGACGTCAACTTCCGCTGAGCCCGGCGGGGTTGTCGCCCGGCCACGGGGTCCCGCCGGACGCACCGCGCCGGCGGGGCCCCGCCTCCCAGGACGGCCGGGCGGCAGCGCGGATCGCGACGGCAGGGGCTCGGCGTGGTTCAGAGCGCCAGGACCGCACGCACCATCTTGCCGCCCCCGCGGACCGGGGCGACGTCGAAGCGCTGGGCCAGACACCGGACCATGGCCAGGCCCCGCCCGCTTTCGCCCCCCTCGGTCAACGGCCGCACCCGGGGCGGGACGGGGTTGTCGTCGTAGACCTCGACGGTCACCCGCTCGTCGGACACCTGCAGGCGCAGACGGCAGGAGCCGCGTCCGTGCAGGGTGGCGTTGGCGACCAACTCGGACACGATCAGCGTCGCGTCGTCGATCTGCCCGGCATCCACCCGTGCCATCCGGGGGCGCGAGCGGGCGAGGAACGCGGTGGTCAGCTTCCGCGCCCGTCCGGCCGACTCGGCGTTGTCGGGCAGCAGATACTCCACGCGTACGGAACGCCGATGGGTACGCCGATGCGCACGCATGGCGGATCACTTCCCCTCCTGGGACACCCGGCACACCCGCGGCCTGGCCGCTCGCCGGCGCCGCGACTGGTCGTGCGCGGCCGGTCCTGCCCACTCCTGATGCCCCGTGCCGGTGATCGGCAACCCGAAGGGGGCCGGGCGAGTTGACGGCGCCCGCTCCGGTGCGTGCGCCCCTGCCGTCCGCGCGACCGGCGACGGTCAGACGACGACCACCTCGCCCCCCGCCCGCCGGCAGAGGTCCAGGGTGTGCGGATCGGCGCCGCCGGTCGTGATCACGACGTCGACATCGGCGAGCGAACAGATGCGCAGCGAGCCCGTGCCCGGGAACTTCGCCTCGGACGCGACGAGGACGACCCGGTCGGCGGCCTCGATCATGGCTTGCTTGATCGGCGCCTCGACGGCCATGTCGTCCACGACGTGGCCGTTGGTGCGTACCCCCGTGCAGCTGAGCATCACCAGGTCGGCGCTGACCTGACGCAGTGCCGTCTCGGTCAGCGAGCCGACGAACGACTGGTAGTTGCGGCGCAGGACCCCGCCCAGCAGGATCAGCCGGACGGCCTCGTCGTCCCGCAGTTCGTCCACCACGGCCAGGTTGCTGGTGATGACGGTGACGGGCCGGCCTTTCAGTCGGCGGGCGATCCGCTGGGTGCTGGTACCGATGTCCAGCACGATCACACTCTCGTCCGGCACGAGCGCCGCGGCGCGCTCGGCCATGGCTTCCTTCATGGACTGGTCGTGGGACGCCGAGATGCCGAAGGGCTCCTCCTCGGCCGGTGCGCGCAGTGACAGTGCCGCGCCTCCGTAGGTGCGGATCAACTCGCCGTTGCGGTCCAGCAGCTTCAGGTCCCGGCGGATCGTCGACTCGCTGACCTGAAGGCGCTCCGCCAGGTCGCGCACGGAGGCCACCCCGGTCGCACGGATCGTCTCGAGGATCCGTGCGTGTCGTTTGCTCGAAGTCACGAGGAGAGCCTAACCGGATGACCGACTTCGGTCATCGAGCTGGGGAAACAGGCTCGTTACTGACCGACTCTTGTCATGACATGGTGTCCACGCTCATAGTTGAGCAGCATCCGAGAGTGTCCCCCTACTCCTCAGGAGCGTCCGGGATGGTGCGACAGTTGCGAAGAGCCAGGGCCGCGGCAGTGGCGTTCGCCCTTGGTGCGACGCTGGTGCTGGTGGCGGGTGCGCTGCCCGCTCAGGCGAGTACGCCGAGCACGTCGAGTGCCCCGGGAGCAGCCGTGAACGCGCGCGACAGGGCCTCCGCGGCCGTCGAGGCGATGATGGAGTTCTACGACGAGGACTCCGGCCGCTGGGATCCGGAAGCACCGTGGTGGCAGTCGGGCAACGCGCTCCAGGCGCTGCTGGACTACACGGCGAAGACCCGGTCCAGGCAGTACCTGCGGCAGATCGACAACACCATCGAGCAACAGCGCAAGCCCCTGCCCTGGTGGCCGGAGGGCGGCGGCGAGTTCCGGGCCGACTCCACGGACGACACCGGCTGGTGGGGACTCGCCATGACCAGCATGTACGACCTGACGCGCGATCAGGAGTACCTGAAGATCGCGAAGCTCGACGAGGAGTACATGTACAAGTACTGGGACGACGTCTGCGGCGGCGGCATCTGGTGGGACATCCCGGCCGCGACCTACAAGAACGCCATCAGCGTCGAGCTGTACATCAAGCTCGCGGCGGCCCTGCACAACCGGATCCCCGGTGACACCGTCTACTTGACGCGCGCGCTCACCGCATGGAAGTGGCTCAAGAACAGCAGCATGATCAACGGCGAGAACCTGGTCAACGACGGGCTGAACACCCAGGGCGGCGGCTGCGCCAACAACGGCGGCATCACCTGGACGTACAACCAGGGCGTCGTGCTCGGCGGACTCGCCGAGCTGTACCGGGCCACCGGCGACCGCGGACTGCTCAGGGACGCACGGAAGATCGCCGACGCCGTCGTCGGCAGCCCCCTGCTGTCGCCGAACGGGATTCTGACGGAGCCGTGCGAGGCGACCGGTACCTGCGGGTCCGACGGGACGGCGTTCAAGGGAATCTTCGCCCGCAATCTCGGCGAACTCGACGCCCTGCTGGCGGGCCGTCCCTACCGGGGCTACCTGCTCGCCCAGGCCCGCTCCGCCTACCAATACGCTCGCAACAGCTCCGATCAGTACGGGACGAGCTGGTCCGGTCCGTTCGACCAGGCGAGCATCGGCAGGCAGGAGTCCGCCGTGTCGCTGCTCGTCTCCGTCCTCTGACCCGGACCCCTCACAACGGTGTGCCGCGCGGCCCGTGCCGTGCCGCGCGGCTCCCTCATCCGGTGAACCAGCCGAAGGACGGCGGCAGTCCGGTGGTGAAGGGGGCGATAGTGACCCTGCGGGTATGAGGTGTCAGTACGGGCGGTCGCCGGCGATGGCGACCCGTTCCGCGACCCGTCGGTGCGGCGCGTAGTCGTTCACCGCGTAGTGCTGGGTGGCCCGGTTGTCCCAGAACGCGACGTCACCCGGCTGCCACCGGAAGCGCACCTGGTACTCCGGCACGTGGGCCTGCTGTGTGAGGTAGCGCAGCAGCCGGTCGCTCTCCGCGCGTTCCATGCCGGTGATCCGGGTGGTGAACGAGGTGTTGACGAAGAGGAGCCGTCGTCCCGTCTCCGGGTGGGTGCGCACCACGGGATGTTCCACGGGCGGGAAGGCGGACTGGAACGGTTGGAGCCGCTCGGGTGGGTGGAAGCGGGCGAAGCCGGGGATGAAGTCGTGCACGGCGGTGGCCCCGTCGACGCGGTCCTTCACCTCCTGCGGCAGGCTGTCGTAGGCGGCGGCCATGTCCGCCCACATGGTGTCCCCGCCGAACGGCGGCACCTCGTGCAGCTGGAGCACGGCGCCGAGCGCCGGCCGCTCCCGGAAGGTCACATCGGCGTGCCAGACGTTCTCGAAGGTGAGCGCGGCGCCATCGCCCTTGTCGAAGCGCACGACGTCCTCGCTGGAACCCTGGGCGAGCAGCGGGTTGGTCTCCAACGCCCCCCACTGCCGGGCGAAGTCACGCTGTTGCGCGGAGGTCAGCCGCTGGCCGCGGAAGAAGAGCACCTTCCACTCCAGCAGCGCGCGGTGCAACTCCTCGCGCAGCGCGTCCCCCAGGGGCCGGGCGAGACTGATGCCGTGTATCTCGGCCCCGATCGTGCGTCCCTGCGGCACGAGCTCGATGTGCTCGTACGGGCGCTCTTCCCATCCCTCGGGCACCCGGCGCAGGACACGCGCACCCTCGTACATCCCGTCCTCCGGTACGCGCGCCTCGCGCAGCGTGGACTGCGGCCCGGCGTTCGTGACAGTCATCGAATCCCTCTCCTCGTACGCGTTCCGCGGGTGACGGACGGCAGCTGCCTCAAGACGCGTGTCCTCGCGTTCCGCGAACGGAGAGGTTCGTGACGTGGTGCGGACCTGTGCCCCGAGTCGTCCGGAGCGTGAGGAAGGAAGGAGACCGGCCCGGGCTGCCACGCGACGCGAGCACACGGCTCGGTGGCAGTCCGCTAGCGCCCTGAGCGCTCGCATCCGGTCCGATCGGGGACCAGTGAGGGCCCCGTCGTGTCGAACCAGTGTCCGGTCATGGCGACGATTGTGTGAGCGGGGCTGTGCCCTGTCAACGGGGCCTCGCCGGTAGTGCAACCTTCGGGTTGCGCCTAAGGCCGTCGACGTGCAACCCTGGAGTTGCACAGCCGATGACGCAACGAAGGAGTTCCCTCATGAGCGAGGACCGGATCGAGCGCGAAACCCTGATCGCGGCACCCCTGGAGCGGGTCTGGTCGCTGGTGGCCCAGCCCGGCTTCTGGGTGGCCGACAAGGCGAGCCTGCCCGGCACCGTCGCGAAGGAAGGCGAGTCGATGGTGGCGAAGAACGCCGAACACGGGGACTTCCCGGTGCGCGTGGAGAAGGTCGAGCCGCCGACGTATCTGGCGTACCGCTGGACCAGCGCGTTCCCGGGCGAGGAACTGCGCGAGGACAACAGCACCCTCGTGGAGTTCACGCTGACCCCGGAAGGCGACGGGACGCGGCTTCGCGTCGTGGAGAGCGGCTTCGCGGCACTGGCCGGGTCCCAGGAGCTGCGCAGCCAGAACCTGAAGGACCACGCCCAGGGCTGGCCGCTGGAGCTCGACGCGCTCAAGACGCGCGCCGAACAGCCCTCCGCGTGACGCCGGAACACCGCGACGCCGGTGAGGCGGTCGACAGCGTCCTCGCCGCTCTCGCCGATCCGACCCGACGCCAACTGCTCGACCTGCTCGCCGCGCGGGGCGAGGCCACCGCGACGACGCTCGCCGAACCCCTCCCCGTCTCACGGCAGGCAGTGGTCAAGCACCTCGCCGTCCTGGACGCCGCCGGCCTGGTGTCCGGCAGCCGGGTGGGACGCGAGGTGCGCTATGCCGTCCGGCCCGCGGCGCTGGACGCGACGGCGCGGTGGATGGCCTCGCTCGCGGCCGACTGGGACCGACGGCTGGCGAACATCAAACGCGTCGCCGAGGCAGCGGAGCGCGACTCGCGCTCGACAGGACCCGAATGAGCCCCGCCGACGGGCCCTGGTCACACACCGGGGCCCGCAGCGTCCGTCCCCGCCGGGCCTCGCGCTCGACAGGACCCGGCCGAAAGAAGCACGCCATGGATACGACAGCCCTTCGCGGTGCCTACGCCACACTGCTCGACGTGGCGGCCGGCCCCGACCTCGGCGACGCGGCGGACGGGGGATGGGACGCCGACCGGATACTGGCCCACCTCCTCAGCGTCGACGCCGCTACCGCGGCGGTCGCTCTCGGTGTCGTCGCCGGCTCGCGCCCCACCTTCGACAACCGGATCTCCCTCGACACCTGGAACCTCGACCGGATCGTCGCCGAGCACACCGGCAGGGCGGACCTGGCCGGGCACGTCCGGAGCCAGGCCGCCGTCCTGTGCGACATCGTCGACCAGCTCAACGAGGAGGCCGCCGCGGTCCTGGTGCCGTCGCTCCTGCTGTCCAACGGGGCACTCGTGCTGGACCAGCCGATTCCGCTCGCGGCCCTCATCGACGGCCTCGCCACCGACCACGTGCCAGGACACACCCGACAGCTCCTGGACCTTCGCGTCGCCGTCCCCGGACGCACCTGAAAAGGCGTCAGTCCCCTTCGGTCGCGCGTGCGGTCGCGGACGCGTCGGCCGACTCCAGGGCGTGGTCGATGAAGCGCTGGGCGATCGGCGGCAGGGCGCGGGAGTTCAGCCAGGCGATCCCGATGTCCCGGGCGCCGCGTACGTCGGTGATCTCCAGGTAGCGGATCGGGGCGTCCGCGGTCGCCGTGCCGTCCGGGGACGAGGGGATCAGGGACACGCCGAGACCCGCGGCGACCAGGCCGCGCAGGGTCTCCACCTCCTCGCCCTCGAAGCCGACGAGCGGTGTGAAGCCGGCGTCGCGGCAGAGCGTCTCGGTGATGTCACGCAGCCCGTATCCGGCCTTGAGGAGGATGAACCGCTCCTCGGCCACCTCGGCCAGGCGGGCCCGCCGGCGCCCGGCCAGCCGGTGACCGGCGGGCACGGCCAGCCGTAGGGGTTCCACCAGGAGACGCCGCCACGTGATCAGCGGGTGCGCGGGCTCGACGCCCGTGATGATCAGGTCCGCGGTGGCGTCGAGGAGGTGCCGCGTCAAACCGGTCTCGCCGTCCTGATGCAGCTCGAACTGGGCCTGCGGGAGGACCTGCCGGAATTCCGTGACGAGCCGGGGCACAAGCCAGGTGCCCAGGGTGTGGAGGAAGGCCAGCGACACCACACCGCCGTCGGGGTCGACCATCTCGGCCACGGCCCGCCGGCCCCGGTCGTAATCGGCGAGCACGGAGTCGACGTACTCCTTGAACACCCGACCGGCGGGGGTGAGCCGCAGAACGCGTCCGACGCGCTGGAGGAGTTCCGCGCCGACCTCGTCCTCGAGCCGGTTCAGGGCCCGCGACAGGGCGGGCTGGGTGATCCGGGCGTCGGCCGCGGCGTCGGTCACCGTCGTTCCCTCTGCCACGGCCTGGAAGGAGCGCAGCACCTCAAGGTCCATCCGGCCATTCTCCCCGGTCATGGATCAGGGAGGATCCGGGCGGGACCGGCATGGATCACCGACCGCACGGCAGGAGGCAGCCGCGATCGCCCGTGCCGGCGCGCAGGACGTCTATCGGTTTGAGGCCGCCGTACCCGCCACCGCCTGCGCGGTCACCTTGTCGCAGAGCCGCTCCGCCGCCGTGATCGTGCCCTCCAGATCGGGCAGCGACCGGCCGGGGCGGGCCGGTTCGCCGCGGGCGTGGGCCACGGCCCGGCGAGCGTCGGCCAGCTGGTGGTACGCGGCCCGGCGCAGCGACTGCCGCTGGACCCGGCCCGCTTCGGGGGCGACGTCGCGGTAGCGTCGGGCGGCGGCGACGGCGGCCTCGGTCTGCGCCTCGGCCCGGTGCGCCGCGGAGTCGGGCCACACCGCGAAGTGCGCGACGAGCACCAGCGCGGACGCCAGGGCGGTGTCCACAATGCGCGTGCCGTACAGCGGCCGGTCGTCGCCCAGCAGGTCGAGGAGCACGAACACGACCGCCGTCAGGCCCAGCGTGGCGAGCGCGTAGTGATGGCGCACGCCGACGGCCATCAGCGCGCCGAAGACGGCCACGACGCCGATCACGGTGTAGGCGCCGGGAGCGAGCAGGGACACCGCCCCGATGGCGGCCACGCCGACGACCGTGCCGACGCAGCGGTGCAGTGCCCGGGTGAAGACCGGCCCGAAGTCGGGTTTGTAGACGAAGGCCACCGTCATGGGGAGCCAGTAACCACGGGGCCCGTGCAGTGCCTCGGCGAGCAGATGGGCGACGAGTACGCAGCCGGTCAGCAGCGTGACGTAGCGCAGGCGCGCCGCCCGCCCGGGCCACGAGTGCGCCGGCAGGCGCAGCGCCGGGCCGGCTGCGTCGGCTTCGCTGCCTGCGGCCGCGCACACGTCGGCCAGGGCGCGCCTGCCCGGCGAGTCGGTGTCGAGTGCCGGCACCGCCTGCTCGGTCGCCGGAACGGCCGGGGCCGGAGCCGAGTAGTGGCCCGACAGCAGGCGCTCCGCCAGGTGCAGCGGTACGCCGGTCACGGCGGGCGGGAGCGGACGCGCCTCCCACATCAGCGCCGTCACGGCCTCGCCCAGCTGTACGGCACCGTGGAACGCCCGGACCAGCTCCCGGAGCTCCGCCTGCTGCCGCTGCCGGGTCCGCGGGGCGAGGTGGGCCGCCATCACCTCGTGGGCGTGGTTGAGGGCCAGCGTCATCCGTCGGCGGGCCCCTTCGGCGTCGTGCGTGCCGGCCGCGGTCAGCGCCTCGGCCGCGCTCCGGTACACGGCGAGCACGGCGGCCCGCTCGACGTGGTGCCGGCGCCACAGCCACGGGGCCGTGGACAGCACGAGGACCAGGGCGACACCGGCGAGCAGGGCCAGCGGCGGCTGCCACCACGGCCCCGGCACGGGGATGCCACTGCCGATCGTGACGCCGAGCAGCAGGTGCATGCCCGACACGGACGCGATCCGCCCCCGCAGACCGAGGGTGCCCGCCACGAGCGCGGCAGCCACCAGGCATCCCGCCACGGCCGCCCCTTCCCCGCTGCGCAGGGCGAGTTCACCGGCGAGCAGGCCGACCGCGCTGGACACGCCGGTCCAGCCCAGCCGCCGCACCCGCACCCGGTAGGGATCGGAACCGTCCTGGCTCACGCCCCACAGCGCGCCGATCGCCGCGATCACCGACGGCACCACCCAGCCCGTGAGCAGCCCGACGAACAGCGGCAGCGCGAGGGCGACGGCGCCCCGCGCGGCCGCCGCGAGCGGCAGGCGTAGGGGTGCGACGCCGGCGGCGGAACGCGGCCACCGCAGGCGGGGCGTACGGTGCGGACGGTGCGGTCGCCCGTTTGCTGCCGGCGTCATGCGGCCTGGTCCTTTCGGTCGTGGGGGCGGACATCGCGGGGGCGGGGGCCGACTTGGCCTGCGGATGCCCCGAGGCCGGAGTCAGCCGACCAGCTCGATGAGGAGCGGGAGGGTGACGAAGGAGAGGAGCAGACTCAGCACGACGGCGGAGCCGATGGCCTGGATGTCGGCCTTCGAGCCGTGACGGGCGGCGAACATGAGGGGGACGGGGGAGACGGGGAAGGCGACGATCAGCGCGGCCTGGGCGGCGTCGGCCGCGGAGGCCACGGCCAGACCGGCACCGTAGACGAGCAGGGGCAGGACGACGACGCTGGTGAGGGAGATCGCCCACACCGCCGGGGTCAGCTCGGGGCGGCCGATGCGGGACACGGAGACACCGACGTACAGCAGCGCGGCGGCCGACGAGGCCCCGGCGAGCAGGGTCAGCGACGCGTCGGCGACCTCCGGCAGACCGACTCCGCTCACCGACAGGATCAGACCCAGGACCGGGCCCCAGCAGAACGGCTCGCGCAGCGCGTGTCCCACGGTGCGCAGCACGGAGGGACGGTCCTCGGGCGACGCGCCTTTGGCGGCGACCGGCGCGGCGGCTTCCGCGGGCGCGCCGCCGCCGACCGTCACCAAGGCCGGCCGGCGCAGCGCGGAGGTGGAGTCCGCCGTGGTGGCGGCCGTCCCGCGCGCCCGGTGTTCCGGCATGCCGAGCAGGATGAGGACGACCGGGTCGAGGACGACGTTGACGAGGATCCCCGCGACGGCGATCGGCACCGCGGCCTCCGCACTGCCGAACAGGCCTCCGAGGATGGACGTACCCATGAAGGCGTACTGCGGCTGGACGCACGCCAGGGCGAACAGGGCCGCCTGCCGGAGCGGACGGCGGGCGGCGAGGCGCAGCACGCCGAGCAGGACGGCGTACACCCCGAGCAGCCCGAAGGCGAGCAGGCCCACCAGGGGCAGTTGCTCGACCAGCACATGTCGTGGCGTCTGCCAGATGCTCAGCAAGAGGGCGGCCGGCAGGGCGAGTTGCATGGTCAGCTCGCGCAGCGCCTGTGCCCCGCCGGCGTCGAAGAGCGCGCGGCGGCCGGTGCCGTAGCCGACCGCGATGATGAGGAAGACCGGCACCACGACGGTGAAGATCTCGGCGAAAGACATGCTGCGTCAATCCTTTGGAAACGGGGCTCGGCCACGGGGCCGGTGACGACACGTCAGAGAGCCGAGTCCTTACGGTTTGTCGGTTGCCGCGGGCGTGGCCCTGTCCGCGGCCCGGTGTTTCAGACGGCCTCGATCGGCGGGTACACCGGCTGCCACATGGCCGCGCGGACGCGCTCCTCGACGGTGTCGTCGGCGATCTCCCGGGCGACGCCGTCCTCGGTGGCGGCGCGGGCCACGGCCACGGCCACCGCGGTGGAGGTGTCACGCAGGCGGTCGATCAGAGGCAGCACCGGCGCGCCCGGCGCGGCGGCGTCGGTCTGGTCCGCGACGGCGCGCGCCGCGGCGACGAGCATGCCGTCGGTGACGCGTTCGGCGCGGGCGACGACGGCGCCCAGCCCCAGGCCGGGGAAGACCAGCGCGTTGTTGGCCTGCCCGATGTGGTGGGTGACGCCGTCGATCTCGACCGGGTCGAAGGGACTGCCGGTGGCGATCAGGGCCCGGCCGTCGGTCCAGCGGAGCAGATCGGCGGGGACGGCCTCGGCCAGCCTGGTCGGGTTGGACAGGGGCAGGATGATCGGGCGGTCGGTGTGCGAGGCCATGGCGCGCACGATGTCCTCGGTGAAGGCCCCGCCCTGCCCCGAGGCCCCGATGAGGACGGTGGGGCGCACGCGGTCGACGACCTCGGCCAGCGGGATGCCGCCGACGCTGTCGTCGCGCCGCCAGTCGGAGACCTCGGCGCCGCGGCGGACGTAGCGCGTCTGGAAGTCGCGAAGATCCCGCTGGCCCTCGGTGAGCAGGCCGTGACGGTCGACGGCCCAGATGCGTGCGGTGGCTTCCTGGGGCGTCAGCCCGTCGGCGATCAGCGCGTCGCGCAGCTGATCGGCGATGCCGATGCCGGCGGTGCCCGCGCCGAAGAGCACGATGCGGTTCTCGCGCAGCGGGACACCGCCTGCGCGTACCCCGGACAGTACGGCGGCCAGGTTGACCGCGCCGGTGCCCTGGATGTCGTCGTTGAAGGTGAAGACCTTCTCCTGGTACCGGTCCAGGACGCGGCGGGCGTTGGCCGGGCCGAAGTCCTCCCAGTGCAGCAGGGCGTCGGGGAACAGCTCGGTGGCCGCGGTGACGTACGCGTCGATGAAGGCGTCGTAGCTCTCGCGGTCCGCGCGCGGGTGCCGGTTGCCCAGGTACAGCGGGTCGTCCAGCAGTTCCTGCCGGTTGGTGCCCACGTCCAGCATCACCGCCAGCGTGCGGGCCGGGTCCACGCCCGCGGCGGCGGTGTAGACGGCGAGCTTGCCCACGGCGATGTCGATGCCGCCCACGCCCCAGTCGCCGATGCCGAGGATCGCCTCGCCGTCGGTCGCCACGATCAGGTCGACGTCACCGGGGCCCAGCCCGGTCGCGCGCAGGGAGCGCTCGATGTCCTCGGGCGCGTCCACCGACAGGTACACGCCGCGCGGGCGGCGGTACTCGTAGCTGTAGCGCTCGATCGCGGTGCCGACGGTCGGGGTGTACACGATCGGCAGCATCTCGGCGAGATGGTCGGCGAGCAGCCGGTGGAACAGCACCTCGTTGCGGTCGCGCAGCGCCGTGAGGCAGACGTTCTTGGCGAGGTCGTCGGGCTGGGAACGGAACTGCGTGTACGCGCGGGCGGCCTGCTGGTCCTGGGTCAGCACCTGGGGCGGCACCAGGCCCTCCAGGCCCAGATCCTGTCGCTCCTGCCGGGTGAAGGCGGTGCCCCGGTTCAGACGGGGGTTGTTCAGCACGGCATGCCCGCGGGCGGTCGTTCGGATCAGACCCTCGACGGCGTTCCTCCGCGTGCCCATGACTACTCCTCAACGGTCGGGAACTGGGGACACCGACCACCATGGGAGACCAGGGATGCATGCGTCCAATGCCTGGACTCCACCTGATCCATGACCTGTAGGCATTCGACCACCTGAACTGCGGTTCTCTCCGGGGCGGAGCCGCCCTGCGCGTACGAAAGTGACGGACGCCGCCCCGGGGAGGCCACCAGGGGTGACCGAGCCGATGATCCCCTCAGTCCTGTGGCAGGGGCCGCATCCGCAAGGTGAGGATCTGGAAGGGACGCAAGGCCAACTCGACCGTCCCCTTAGTGAGTTGGTGGCTCGACGGGTCGTCGAGGGGGCGTTCGAGCAGGTCGGTCGCGGCGACCGAGGCCAGAGCGAACCCGGGCGTGAGGGTGGCGCGGGCGCGGGTGCCGCGGGCCTCGTAGAGGCGGACGATGATGTCGCCGGTGCGGTCGTCGGCGAGCTTCACGGCCTCGACGACCACGCCTTCGTGGTCCACGGAGACCAGGGGGGCGACGGCCGCGCTGCCCGGCAGGGTGCGCTCGGCCAGGTTGAAGCGGTAGCCCTCCCGCACGGCGTCGGTGATGTCAGCGCCGATCACCAGCGCGTAGGCCAGCCGGTGAGTGCCCTGGTCGGCGTCGGGGTCGGGGAAACGAGCGGCACGCAGCAGGGAGAGCCGGACCGTGGTGGTCGTACCGCCGTCGGCGCGGACGTCGCGGGTGACGTCGTGGCCGTAGGAGGAGTCGTTGACCAGCGCGGTGCCCCAGTCGGGTTCGCCGACGTGCAGGAACCGGTGGGCGCAGACCTCGAACTTGGCCGCGTCCCAGCTGGTGTTGGTGTGGGTGGGCCGCTGCACGTGCCCGAAGGGGATCTCGGCGGTCGCGTGCGCGGCCCGTACGTCCAGCGGGAAGGCCGCCTTGAGGAGCTTTTCCCGCTCGTGCCAGTCGACGACGGTGTCGACCACGAGCCGCCGGGAGCCGGCCGGCAGGGTCAGGGTCTGCTCGATCCGCGAATCGCCGAAAGCCCGGACCACACGGACGCCGTCACCGGTCGCGGTGACCGACTCGGCCTCGGTGAGGTCGCGGACCGTGTTGCGGTAGAAGACGTCGACGTCCCACGCGTCCCACTGATTCGGGAAGTCCTGATGGAGCTGGAGCAGGTTGCCGACCGCGCCGGGAGCCAGAGCCTCCCGGTCCGCGGCGAGGTCGTAGGCGGAGGTGATCAGGCCGCGGCCGTCCACCGTCACCCGGACCAGGCCGTTGTCGAGGACGAACCCGCTCCCGCCCGATTCCGCCACCGGCGGCACGGGCGGGTCGGCCGGCTCGGGGCGCAGGCCGGCACCGAGTGCCGGGACGCCGCCACGGGCGTGGGGCGCGGCGTTGAAGACGACCGTTCCTCCGGGCGGCCCGGCCAGCGCGCGCTGGGCCGTGCCGATCAGCTGCGTCAGCTCCCGGGCTACGGCCGCGTAGGTCTCCTCGGCTTCCCGGTGGACCCAGGCGATCGACGTGCCGGGCAGGATGTCGTGGAACTGGTGCAGGAGAACGGTCTTCCACAGCCGGTCCAGCGCCTCGTACGGGTAGGGGTGCCCGTGCCGCACGGCAGCCGTCGCCGCCCACAACTCGGCCTGGCGCAGCAGGTGTTCGCTGCGCCGGTTGCCCTGCTTGGTGGCGAGCTGGCTGGTCAGGGTGCCCCGGTGGAACTCCAGATACAGCTCGCCGGACCACACCGGGGCGCCGCCGTTCTCCTCGTACTCGGCGTGCGCGCGCTCGAAGAAGTCGGCGGGCTTGTCCATCTCGACCCGGGCGGAGCCCTCCAGGTTCCTCAGCCGGGCGGCGCGGGCGAGCATCTCGCGGGTGGGGCCGCCACCGCCGTCGCCGTAGCCGAACGGGATCAGAGACTGGTTGACGGCGGCCTTGTCCTGGAAGTTCCGTACGCTGTGGGCGACTTCGGCACCGGACAGGTCGCTGTTGTAGGTGTCGACGGGCGGGAAGTGGCTGAAGATCCGGGTGCCGTCGATGCCCTCCCACCAGAAGGTGTGGTGCGGGAACTTGTTGGTGGTGTTCCAGGAGATCTTCTGGGTCAGGAACCAGCGCACCCCGGCCAGCTTCATCAGCTGCGGCAGGGCCGCGTTGTAGCCGAACGTGTCCGGCAGCCACATCTCCTCGGTCTCGACGCCGAACTCCTCCAGGTAGAACCGCTTGCCGTGGACGAACTGGCGCACCAAAGCCTCACCGCCCGTGATGTTGGTGTCGGGCTCCACCCACAGACTGCCGGTGGGCAGGAACTGCCCCGTCTTCACCTTCTCCTGCGCCCGCGCGTACACCTCGGGCCGGTGCTCCTTCAGCCAGGCGAGCTGCTGCGCCTGGGACATGACGAACGTGAACTCGGGGTGGTCATCCATGAGTTGGGTGACGTTGGAGACGGTGCGGGCCACTTTGCGGACGGTCTCGCGCAGCGGCCACAGCCAGGCGGTGTCGATGTGGGCGTGTCCCACCGCCGAGAGCCGGTGCGCGCTCGCGTGCGCAGGAGCCGCCAGCACCGGGGTGAGGGCGGCTCGCGCCGCGGTCACGCCGCCGCTGACGTCCTGCAGGTCGATGGCGTCCAGGGCCTCCGAGACGGCCCGCAGGATCTGCCAGCGACGCGGGGACTCGGGGGACAGCTCGTGCATCAGCTGACCCAGGACGTCCAGGTCCTGTACGAGTTCGTGGACGCCCCGGTCGAAGACGGCGAGGTCGAGCCGTCGCAGCCGGTACAGGGGCTCGCCCGGGTCGGCGGCAGGGTCGCCGAGCCAGGGCGCCCGCCCGCCGACCGCGGTGGGCCCGAAGGTGAGCTCGTCGGGGCCGGTGTGCATGACGACCGGGTTGGCGGCGGCCTCGACGAAGGCCACGAACTCCTCGCCGCCTGCTGCTGCTTCGGCGACCGGAAGCCAGGTGTTGCGCGGGTTGAGCGCCTTCACCGCGGTGCCGTCGGCTCGGTAGACCAGCCCTTCGGCGGAGAAACCGGGGGAATGAGGGGCGAAGCCCAGGTCGAGTACGGCCTCGACGGTGGCGCCGGCCCACTCCGCGGGGATCCGGCCGCTGACCTTGAACCAGCTCGTGGTCCAGGCGGGTCCCCACCGGTCGCCGACGCGGGCCGGGCGGTAGGGCGCGGCCAGGCCCTCGTGGACCGGCACCGGTTCGCCGGGCACGTTCCAGACCTCCACGTCGAGCGGGACGGAACGGGCATGGACGGCGGGCCGCAGACGCTCGTTGAGTACGCGGGCGAGCCGCTGTTCGGTGACGAAACGGTCGTTGTGCATGGGGTGTCTTCTCCGTGGTGGCGGGGCGGGCGGGGGTTCGGCCGTGCGCGTGGGGTCGGCCTGGGAAGTCAGCCCTTGAGCGCGCCGCCCAGTGCGAAGCCTCCGCCGAGCTTGCGGGCCAGCAGCAGGTAGAGCAGGACGACGGGCAGCGAGTACAGCAGCGAGAACGCGGACAACTGCCCGTACTGCGTCTGGTCATGGGCACTGAGGAAGGTGAACACGCTGACGGACGCGGGGAGTTTCTCCGGGGACAGCAGCAGGATGAAGGGGACGAAGAAGTTCCCCCACATGCCGATGAAGGTGAAGATGGTGACCACGACGACGCCGGGCCGCATCAGGGGCAGCACCACCCGCCACAGCACCTGCAGCGTGTTCGCGCCGTCGATCCGGGCCGCCTCCTCCAGGACGACCGGTACGCCGTCCATGAAGTTCTTCATCAGCCAGATCCCGAACGGCAGCGCGGAGGCGGCCAGGAACAGGGTCGTGCCGGGCATCGAGTCGATCAGGTCGACCTGCACGAACATGCTGTAGACGGGGATCATCACGGCGGTGATGGGCAGCCCGGTGGAGAACAGGATGGTGTACAGGAAGGGCCGCCGCAGCCGCGAGCGGTAGCGCGACAGCGGATAGGCGGCGAACACCGACACCACCACGGTCACCGCCGTCCCGAAGCCGCACAGCAGCAGGCTGTTGAGCATCGGCCGGTAGGTGGTGTCGACGTTGAGGACGGCGTCGAAGTTGTCGAGGGTGAGCGACGAGGGCAGCGTCAGGCGGAAGGAGTTGGTGTCGCTCACCGAGGCGAGGACCATCCACAGCAGCGGCAGCACGTAGAGCACCGACACCACGAGCAGGACGGCGTTGACCGCGACACGGCCGGGCCGCAGTCGGCGTCGTCTCCGCGTGGCGGGCCCGACGCCGGTGCGCCCGGCGGAGGTGAGGGGCGGCGGCGTGACCACGGCGGCCATCAGTCGTCCTCCAGTTTCAGGAGCCGGATGTACACGACGGAGAACAGGGCGCCCACCACCAGCAGGACCAGGGCGATGGCGGTGCCGTACCCGATCAGACTGTTCTGGAAGGCCTGTTGGTACATGAAGATCGGCAGGGTCTCGCTCTTGTTGCCGGGCCCGCCCCGGGTCATGGTGTAGATCAGGCCGAAGACGGAGAGCGTCTGCAGGGTGATCAGCATCAGGTTGGTGAGGATCGACGGCCTGATCACCGGCAGCACGACCCGCCACAGCCGTTGCCAAGGGCTCGCCCCGTCCATCTCGGCCGCCTCCACCAGTTCTTGGGGCACGTCGTTGATGGCGGCGGTGAAGACCATCATCGAGAACGCGGTACCGCGCCAGACGTTCGCCAGGCACACCGCCAGGATCGGCATCGTGTACAGCCAGTTCTGCTGCGGCAGACGCAGGGCCTCCAGGAGCGAGTTGAGCGAACCCTGGTCGTAGAAGAACGCGTACATCAGGTAGCCGGCGACCACTTCGGGCAGCACCCAGGCGGCGATGACCACGCCGCTGACCAGCGCCCGCACCGGCTTGGTGGCCTTCTGCATCAGAACGGCCAGGGCGAGCCCGAGCGTGTTCTGGCCGACGACGGCGGAGCCGACCACGAACACCAGCGTCAGCTTGACCGCGTTCAGGAAGTCGGTGTCCTGCAGCGCCCGGGTGAAGTTGTCCAGCCCGACGAAACGGGTGCCGGAGGCGCCGGTGAGCTGCATGTCGGTGAACGCGTAGTAGACGCAGTACAGGATCGGGCCGCCGAGGAAGACCGCCAGCAGGAACGCGGCGGGCAGGGTCGGCAGGCCGCGCAGCAACGTGCGGACGGCCGGGGTGGACACCCCGCGGGACCGGCGGTGACCGCCGGTCCCGCGGGGCGCCGGGGCGACGGCGGTCACGAGGTTCCCTCGACGGTCTTGTCGTCACCCACCGCGGACCTGACATCGTTGTCGAACGTCTCGGCGGCCTTGTCGACCGAGGACTGACCGGTGGTCACGGACTCCATGGCCTTCTGGATCGCGGTCGAGACCTGGTTGTAGGCGGGCAGGCCGGGCCGGTAGTGGGTGTCGGTCACCAGCTCGGTGAAGAACTCGTTGGTGGACACCGACTTCAGGTAGGTCGGGTCGGCCGCGACGTCCGTGCGCACCGCGATGGTGGCATTGAGCTCGTTCCACTTCGCGGAGTTGGTCTTCGTCCCCAGCGCGGTCGACAGGAACTTCCAGGCCAGGTCCGGGTTCTTGGCCTTGGCCGGGACCGACCACGCCCAGCCCCCGGACATGCTGGTCCGGCCGGGCGCCTGGCCGTTCTGGGTGGGCATGGCCGCGGTGCCCATCGTCGACTGCCACTCGGTCCACGGCTTGGCGCTGGAGGGCCCCCAGTTGTTGGGCATCCAGGAGCCGTCGATGTCCATCGCCAGCTTGCCCTCGGGGATCAGCTCGGTGCCCACGGTGGTGCCGAAGTTGGCGCCCAGCGCCTGCTCCTTGGCCGGGCCGAGTCCCTGGCTGTAGACGGTGTGCACGAACTCCAGCGCGTCCTTGAAGCCCTTGCTGCCCACGACCCACTTCTTCTGCGAGGCGTCGTACAGGGACTTGTCGCCGGCCGGAGTGCCGTACAGGAGCATCTCGAAGCCCTGCATGGAGGACGCCTCGCCGCCCGCCGTGCCGGTGTACAGGTTCAGCGGGGTGACATCCGGAAGCTTGGCCTTCACCGTCCTGGCGGCGCTCAGAACGTCGGCCCAGGTCTTCGGCTGCCAGGGCACGGAGATCCCGGCCTGCTGGAAGAGCTGCTTGTTGTACCAGATCCCGCGGGTGTCGGTGTTGTCCGGAACGCCGTAGACCTTGCCGTCGGAGGCACCGGTCACCGCGCCCTTGGCGGCGTCGGCGTACTGCGACCAGTCGGCCCACTTCGCGGTGTACGCGTCGAGCGGCTTGAGGTAGCCGCCCGCGATGTCGGAGTTGATCAGCGCGGTGTCCTCGTAGACCAGGTCGGGAGCGGTCGCGGGGGAGCGCATCATGAGCTGGATCTTGGTGTAGTAGTCGTTCTCGGAGGCGGTCACCGGCACCAGGTTGACCTTGGTGCCCGGGTTGGCCGCGGTGAAGTCCTTCACCATCGTGGCGAGGTAGTCGGCCTGGAGCTTGTTCGTGCTGTCCAGGTTCTGCCAGTAGACGACCCTGATCGATTTGGCCGAGCTGCCTGAGGAGTCCGAACCGCAGGCGGTGAGGGCCAGAGAGGTGGCGGCGGTGAGGGCCGCGGCGGTGATGAGTCTTGAGCGCACAGTGGTTCCTCCGGGACGCGAAACCTGAGGGGAAGCCGCGAGTTCCGGCCAAGGAGGCCAGGCCGGACAGCGCCCCGAGCTGGGCGCCACCTTGCGCTGCCTGGCCTGTGTGGCCGATTTTGGTGGCGTCAGATAAATCCAATTGATGGATTAAGTCAATGCTTCCAACCTGTAAACTTTCGCCCTGGGGGCGCCCGTGGGGGACCATCCCCGGTCGGCCGTGGGGGACGCGGACACCCGCGGCCACCAGGGGCGGCCCCAGGACCAGGGCTGACGTGAGGGGTTCAGGTGACCAACAGGTGACGACGCCAAGCGGTACGAATCTGCCGCGGGTCGGCGGCTACAACCAGGCCGTGGTCCTGGACGCCATCCGCACCAGGGACCAGGTGAGCCGTGTCGAGCTGGCCGCGCTCACGGGCCTGACCAACCAGACCGTCTCGAACGTCGTCCGTAAACTGCTCGACGCCGGCCTGGTGGCGGAGTCCGGCCAGGCCCCCTCCAGCGGCGGAAAGCGCCGCACCCTGCTGTCCCTGCGCGCCGACGGCGCCTGCGCGGTCGGCGTCCACCTCGACCCCGAGGCCGCGGTGATCGTGGTGGTCGACCTGGCCGGCGACGTGATCGGTACCCGCAGGCTGCGCCTGACCGACCCCGGCGACCCCGCCGACGTCGTGGACCGGGTCGCGCGTGCCGCCCAACGGCTCATCGACCGGAGCGGCGTGGACCGCGCCCGCCTGCTCGGCCTGGGCGTCGCCGCCCCCGGACCGGTCGACGGCACCTCCGGCGCCGTGGTGTCCCCGCCGAACTTCCCCGGCTGGGGACGCGTCCCCCTGACGGAGATGTTCGTCGAGGCCACCGGCCTGCCCGTCGCCCTCGACAACGACGCCACCGCCGCCGCGATCGGCGAACGCTGGATCGGCGGCGCCGACCGGGCCGGCAGCTTCCTCTTCATCTACCTGGGCACCGGCATCGGAGCCGGCATCGTCCTCAACAACGCCGTGCTGCACGGCGATTCGGGCAACGCCGGCGAGTTCGGCCACATGGCCGTCGAACCCGGCGACCGGGTCTGCCACTGCGGCGCCACCGACTGCCTCGGCCCGTACTGCAGCCCACCGGCCCTCATCGACGACCTCTTGCGCCGCCACGGGCGGACGGCCGCCGACCGCATCGGCCTGACCGGCACACCCGACTCCGTCCACGACGACTGGAAGGCCCTGCGCCGCGCCGCCCGCGCCGGCGACCCCGACGCCTGCGACGTCGTCCGCCGCGCCGCCCGCCGGATCGGCCAGGCGGCACGCGGTGCCGCCAGCCTGCTCGATGTCGGCCGCATCGTGCTGGGTGGCGAGGCGCTGCGCGGCATCGAGCCGATCATGCGGGAGGAGATCGAGGCAGCCGTCAACCGCACGTCCGTGGCCCGTGCGATCCGCGCGGTCACCGTCGAGCAGAGCCTGATCGGCGACACGGTGGGCGCGGTCGGAGCCGCGTCCCTGGTGCTGCACGGCAACTACACGCCGGGATGGCGGATGCTGACCGACGTGGCCGGGTAGGGCCAGGGGGCGCGCCCTGGCCGGCAGCGGAAACCGTGTCGTGTCGACCCGCCCCCCCCGTACCGCCCCCGTACCGCCCCCGTACCGCCCGGCGGGGCGGCGGATCAGTCGCGGACGGCGGCGAACACCGGTTCCATGCCGGAGGTGTCGGCCGCGACCCTGCCGTCGGCGACGAGCTGCCACATGCCCTGGTTGACGGTCCAGGCGTCGACTTCGAAGCCTTGGGCGGTCAGCCATGAAGCGATGCGGTCGGCGGTCTTCCGCCGCGTGGGCTTGCCCAGGAGGTAGGACAGCGCCGCGCCCTGCCACGCGGCGCGTTCCGGTACCGGATGTGCGTATCCGGCGGCCGCCGGGTTCATGGTGTCGGCCAGGTGCAGAACCGCGGCGATGATGCCACGAGTGTCGGTGTCACGGGTGGTCTCGTAGATCTTCTCGGCCTCGGAACGGAAGTCGTTCAACAGGTCCCCCTCTGCGGAATCGTGGTTCCTTCATGCAGAACCCGCAGAATAGGACCCCGAGTCCGGTCCATCCAGACCGCATGGGCGTCTTTCGGGCGACCAGGCAGGCGGACCGTGCGGGAGCCTGGTACCCCCGCACGGTGGGTTGCCGATACTCGGGATCGCCTCCCACCGCCCCCCGATGTCAGGCGCGGGCGAGTTCGGCGGCACCGAAGGACACGTCGAAGCGGTCGCACCAGATGCTGACGCTGGTGTAGCGGGCGGGGTCGATGTCATCGGGCAGCGTGTAGTTCTGGTTGCCCTTGTTCCCCTTGAGCCTGCCGAGGCTCACGTACTCCCCGTCGTCGAAGACGTGCCAGCCGGCCTTCCCCGCCTTCACCGGCGCGTCGGTCAACCACACCCGCAGGTCAGGCCCGTTGCTGGTGTCGAGGTTCTCCAGCCGGACGACGTGGGAGCCGTCGGCGAGCCGTACGAGCTTCACACTGCCCGATGTCGCGTGCTCGTGGCTGATCAGCTCACCGCTCGCCAGCGCCCGTGGCCGAGCGGGCGGGGAAGGCGCCTCGGAGGGCTCTGCCGAGGGCGCCGCCGCAGGAGGCTCGGAGGTCTCCACGACCCCGGGCAGAGCCTCGTCGACGGTCTCGTCCTGCCACAGCTTCCACGGCTGGAACCAGTACAGCCCGAAGCCGGCCACGGCGATCGCCATCACCAGTGCTCCGACGGCCAATCGCCCGGTCAGTACCTTCCGCACGCGCCCCATCCCCGCCCCGCCTCTTGAGAGTTCACCTGATCTCTGCCCCATTCAACGCAACGGGGCGGCCGTCCGGTAACCCCGCGGAGATGACGGAAGTCTTACGTCGTCCGACCACCTGATCGAGCAGTCGATCCCGGATCTGATGCAACTGCCCGACGAGAAGCCGAACCTGGTCCGTCACGCCGGCTGTGGTGCCGTTCTCCTGGCCCCCCGGCGCTGGGTGCGGTAGCTGCCGGTCAGGCGGCAGACGGCGTAGATCGTGAAGGAGACCGTCGTGACGTAGGGGCTGATGGGGATGCTGCTGCCCAGGGCGAGCAGGATGCCGCCCTCGATCGAGAGCACGGCGAAGACGACGCTGAGCAGCGGCAGCAGTACCGGCGAGGCGGTGACGCGGGCGGCGGCCGCGGCGGGGGTGACGAGGAGGCTGAGGACGAGCAGCGCGCCGACGATCTGCACCGACAGGGCGACCGCGAGACCGAGCACGAGCATGAAGGCGAAGGACAGCGCGCGCACGGGTACGCCGCGGGCCTCGGCCACGTCCGGGTCGGCGCTGGCGAAGGTGAGAGGCCGCCACATGATCGCCAGGGCGAGCAGGACGACGGTCGAGGTGCCGAGCAGCCACGTCGTCTGCGGGGTGTCGACAGCGACGATCTGGCCGGTCAGCAGGCCGAACTTGTTGGCCGCCCGGCCCTTGTAGAGGGCGAGGAAGAGCACGCCCAGGCCGAGGCCGAACGGCATGATGATGCCGATGACCGAGTTGCGGTCGCGGGCGCGCGCACCCAGGACGCCGATCACGCCCGCCGCAAGGAGCGAGCCGACGATCGAGCCTCCCGCGATGTTCACGCCCAGCAGCAGTGCCGCCGACGCGCCCGCGAAGGACAGCTCGCTGATGCCGTGCACCGCGAAGGGCAGGTCGCGCATGATGACGAAGACCCCGGCCAGGCCGCCGACGAGGCCGAGCGCGGCGCCGGCGACGAGGGAGTTGCGCACCAGCGCCAGGAGTTCGCCGTAGTTCTCGAAGCTGAAGATCTGGTGCCAGACTCCGTCGGCGAGCGTCATGTGCGCGATTCCTCGGTCTCATTTGGGTGGTGCGGTGGTGCGGCCGTCTCGTCGGGGGCTCCGACGACCACGACACGGCCCTGGACGCGGACGACGTCGACCCGCGTGCCGTACAGCCGTGTCAGCGACTCGGACGTCAGCACCTCCTCCGGTGTGCCGACCCGGTGACCGCCCCGTGCCAGGTACAGCACCCGGTCGACCAGGCCGAGAACCGGGTTGATCTCGTGGGTCACGAAGATCACCGCGGTGTCGTGGGAGCGGCGGCGGGCGTCCACCAGTTCGGTGACGGCCCGCTGGTGGTTCAGGTCGAGGGAGAGCAGCGGTTCGTCGCACAGCAGGATCCGCGGATCGGTCGCCAGCGCCTGGCCGATGCGCACGCGCTGCCGCTCGCCTCCGGACAGCCGGCCGAGGGGAACGTCGGCGTACGCCGAGGCCCCGACCGACTCCAGGATCTCGTCCACGCGACGGCGGACGGCGCCGGTGCGCAGCCGCGGTCCGAAGAGGTGCCCGTCGATCCCGAAGCGAACGAGGTCGCGGGCGCGCAGCATGGCCTGCGCGGAGAGTTCCGCCTGCTGGGGGACGTAGCCGAGGTGCCGGCGCGCCTCGCGCGGGGGCCGGCCCAGAACGGACAGTGTTCCGGCGGACAGGGGCTGCCGGCCCAGCAGAGCCCGTACGAAGCTGGTCTTGCCCGAGCCGTTCGGCCCGAGGACGGCCACGAACTCCCCGGGCCGTACGTCCAGGTCGAGGCCCTGCCACACCGTGCGCTCGCCGTAGGACACGGCCGCCCCGCGCAGACTGATCACCGCGGCGGTGCCGGCCTCACCCTGGCGGGCCCGGGGTACGGAGGCCGCGCCCGGCTGCCTCACTTGTCCAGCGCGCTCGCGAGCGCGTCGACGTTGGCGGTCATCCAGCCGAGGTAGTCCTTGCCCCGCGGCAGGGTCTCGGTCACGGGCACGACGGGGATTCCGGCCGCCTTGGCGGCGGCCTCCGCCTTCTCGGTCTGCGGGCCGGAGGTCTGCTCGTTGTAGACCAGCGCCTTGACCTGCTTGTCCGTGAACTGGGCCAGCGTGGCCTGCAGAATCCTGGGGGAGACGTCGTCCCCCTCCTCGATGGCCTCGCTGAACTCCGCGGGCGTCCTGTTCACCAGACCGCTCGCGTCGATCATGTACAGCGGCACGGGCTCGGTGATGGCGACGGCCTCGCCGCCGTGGTCCTTCTTGATCTGGGCTTCCTCGGTCTCCAGCGGCTGGAGCTTCGCCTTGAAGCTCTCGGCGTTCTTGGTGAACGTGGCAGCGCTGCCGGGGTCCGCCTTGCCCAGGGCGGCGGCCACGCTGTCGGCGATCTTGCGCACGGTGGGGAAGTCGTACCAGACGTGCTCGTTGAGCTCTCCGCCCTTGGGGGCGGTCTTGCCGGAGACCTTGACGGCGTTGATCACTTCGGCGGAGGAGCCGCTGCTCTTCAGCATGCGGTCGATGAAGTCGTCGTAGCCGCCGCCGTTCTCGACGACGACCTTCGCCTTGGACAGCGCCAGCTGGTTCTGGGTGTTGGCCTCGTAGGAGTGCGGGTCCTGGTCGGGGTCGCTGATGACCGACGTGACGTCGACCTTCGCCCCGCCTATCCGCTCGACGATGTCGCCGTAGACGTTCGTCGAGGCGACCACCGGGATCAAGGACGCGGAGGCCGGGCGCTGTGAGGCGTTCCCGTCGCTGCCGGAGTCCGACGAACTGCCGCAGCCTGCCAGGAGGACCAGGGAGGCGCCGGTGACCAGGGCGAGGCGCCGGGACGGGGGCATGGGCATGGGTGGTCCTCCACGGACGGGCGGGAACTGGAGTGTTCTCGGGAACTGGTCAGCCCGGAGCGGACCGGACATGCGACACGCTAGATGGAAATGAATGTCAGAACATGGCTGAAACCGATCGATATGAAAACCATTGCCAAGACTTGACGCGGTGCGGCGCTCGCGACGAGGCTCCCCTGCCTCCTGAGGGATGAATGGGTATTCATATGTTCCTGTATCGTGGGGAGGGCGAGGGAGCGGCAGCTTGCCGCGTGCCCTTATGCCCTCATGTGCCCCTCCTGAAGGACCTTCCGCTCCGATGACCTCCACCCTCAGTCCGTCTCCGGCCGGCCTGGCCGCGCCCGTACGGGAAGCTGGTGCGCCCCGTCGGCGCACGCGGATCCTGGCCCTGCCCGAGGTGCGCTGGGCCGGCGCGGCCACCGTCTTCTTCCTGCTCGCTCTGCCGCTGCACCTGACCGGCACGCCGGCCTGGCTGTGGGGCCCGCCGTACGCGCTGGCGTACGTCACCGGCGGGTGGGAGCCGGGCTGGGAGGGCCTGAAGGCCCTGAAGGACAAAACCCTCGACGTGGACCTGCTGATGGTCGTCGCCGCGCTCGGCGCCGCGGCGATCGGTCAGGTGATGGACGGCGCCCTGCTGATCGTCATCTTCGCCACCTCCGGCGCCCTTGAGGCGCTGGCCACGGCCCGTACCGCCGACTCGGTCCGCGGCCTGCTGGACCTGGCCCCCGCCACGGCCACCCGGCTGACCCCGGACGGCGGCGAACAGGCAGTCCACGCCGCGGAGTTGGCGGTCGGGGACACCATCCTCGTACGACCCGGCGAACGCGTCGGCGGCGACGGCCGCGTCCTGGACGGGACCAGCGAGGTCGACCAGGCGACCATCACCGGCGAACCGCTCCCGGTCGCGAAGGAGCCCGGCGACGAGGTGTTCGCGGGCACCCTCAACGGCACCGGCGCGCTGCGCGTCCGCGTCGAACGTGACGCCTCCGACACGGTGATCGCGCGGATCGTGCGGATGGTGGAGGAGGCGTCCGAGACCAAGGCGCCCACCCAGCTGTTCATCGAGAAGGTCGAACAGCGCTACTCACTCGGCATGGTCGCGGCGACGCTCGCCGTCTTCCTCGTCCCGCTCGCCTTCGGTGAGGAACTGAGCGAGGCGCTGCTGCGGGCCATGACCTTCATGATCGTGGCGTCGCCGTGCGCGGTCGTGCTGGCCACCATGCCGCCCCTGCTGTCGGCCATCGCCAACGCCGGACGGCGTGGCGTGCTGGTCAAGTCGGCGGTGGTGATGGAGCGGCTCGGGCAGGTCGACGCGGTAGCCCTGGACAAGACCGGCACGCTGACGGAGGGCGTGCCGAGGGTCACCGATGTCCGGCCGCTGACCGGATCGGAGCCGGGGGAGCGGGAGTTGCTGGCGCTCGCGGCGGCGGCCGAGCATCCGAGCGAGCATCCGCTGGCGCGGGCCGTGGTGGAGGCGGCGCGAGAGCGCGGCCTGCGGCTGTCGCCCGCGGAGGACTTCACTTCCACGCCCGGCGTGGGAGTGACCGCCACCATCGACGGACGAGTGGTCGCGGTGGGTGCACCGGCCCGGGTGCTCGACGGGGCGTCCGAGGCGGCAGCCGCTCAGGCGGTGGCCCTGGCCGCCGGGTTGGAGGAGGACGGGCGTACCGCCGTCCTTGTCACAGCCGACGGTGTACCGGTCGGCGTCCTGGGAATCGCCGACCGGCTGCGCCCGGACGCCGCAGCCACGGTCGTATCCCTCAGGGCCCTCACCGGCACCACGCCCGTACTCCTGACCGGCGACAACCCGCGGGCGGCGGCGCGCCTGGCCGACGAGGTCGGTATCGAGGAGGTCCGGGCCGGACTGCTGCCGCAGCACAAGGTGCAGGCGGTCAGGGAGCTTCAGGACGCCGGCCGCAAGGTCCTGGTCGTCGGGGACGGCGTCAACGACGCCCCGGCGCTGGCCGCCGCCCACATCGGCGTCGCCATGGGCCGGGCCGGCTCCGACCTCGCGCTGGAGACCGCCGACGCGGTGATCGTCCGCGACGAACTCGCCACCGTGCCCGCCGTGATCGCCCTCTCCCGGCGCGCCCGGCAACTGGTCGTGCAGAACCTCCTGATCGCCGGAGTGTTCATCGCCGGCCTCGTCGTCTGGGACCTCGCGGGCACCCTGCCCCTGCCGCTCGGTGTCGCGGGCCACGAGGGGTCCACCGTGATCGTCGGCCTCAACGGGCTGCGGCTGCTGAGGGACGCGGCCTGGCAGCGGGCCGCCTCGGAGGGCCTGCCGGTGAGGTGACACGCGCGGACTGCGTCGTCGACCGTCCGGCGGGCCGGTGTGCCGACCTGATCGGGGAGGCGGCCGAAGCCGGGCGGCCGGCGCGTTGCCGGGGATGAAGACCGCGTGGCCGACTCCCGCGATAGCCGTAGCCATAGCCATAGCCATAGCCGTCTCGGCAGACCAGGCGCACAGGTCGAAGTCACAGATCCGGCTGACCCTTGCCGGGGCCGGCATCCTCGCCTCGGCGGCCGTCGCGACGACGGTGGCGCTCCACTCGGGGCGTCGCGCCTTCGGTCGTCAGGGGAACCGCCCCCTGACTCCTCGTGCCTCGCCGCCACCACCGGTCGATTGACGCACCTGAGGTGCAGGGCCGGTGTAACGGGGGCGAGCCGGCCGCGGCATCGTCCGCCGGTCCTGCGGGTACTCAGGGGGCGCCATGGGCGTGACCTTCCGTACGCGTCCGCACGAGCAGTGAGGGAGCGCGCCATGGGACGCGACGGACCGCGGACGGGGCAGGGGGGAGCCGTACGCCTGCGTGAGATCACTGCGGACGTGTTCGGCTGGGACACGCTCCTGCCCGAGCAGCTCACGGCCATGGAATGGGTCCTGGCGGGCGAGGACTCCCTCGTCGTCATGTCGTGGTGGTGTCGCCGCTGCTGGCCCTGCAGCGGGACCAGATCGCCGGCCTGCCGGACGGCGACCGCGCCCCCGGTGCCGTCGCGGTCAATTCCGACCTGGGGGCAGTCAGGACGGAGGCCGCCTGGGAGGCGGTACGCCGCGGCGACGCCCGGTTCATGTACCTGTCGCCGGAGCAGCTGGCCAAGGACGAGGTGGTGGAGCGGCTGGCCGCAGCGCGTCCCGCGTTGTTCGTGGTGGACGAGGCCCAGTGCGTGTCCTCCTGGGGCCACGACTTCCGCCCCGACTACCTGCGCCTGGAACAGGCGGCACGCCGTGTGGGGAGACCCCCGGTACTGGCTCTGACCGCGACCGCTGCGCCACCGGTGCGCAGGGAGATCATCGAGCGCCTGGGCATGCGCCGGCCTCGGCTGATGGTGACCGGCTTCGACCGGCCGAACATCACGCTCGAGGTCCGCCGCTTCCTCGACGAGGACGACCGGCGCCGAGCGCTGGTGGAGCGGGCCGCCACAGAGCCCAAGCCGGGCATCGTCTACGCCGCCACCCGCAAGGACAGCGAGTTCTACGCCGCGGAACTGGCCTCCCTTGGGCTGGCCGCCGAGGCCTACCACGCCGGCCTGCGCGCCTCCGAACGCGCCCGGATCCACGACGCCCTCCTGTCCGGTGCGGCGGACGTCGTGGTGGCGACCTCCGCGTTCGGCATGGGCATCGACAAGGAGGACGTACGGTTCGTCCTCCACGCCTCGCTGCCGGGTTCCCTGGACGCCTACTACCAGGAGATCGGCCGCTGCGGCAGGGACGGCCGTCCGGCCCTCGCCGTGCTGCACTACCGGGCACAGGACACGGGTATGCAGACCTACTTCGCCGCCCGCAGCGCCGGCCGGGACACCCTGTCCGAGGTGGCAGACGCCGTCCACGACCACCGTGAAGACCCCGCCGGTCTGGACGAGCTGCGTCAGGAAACGGGCTTGTCCGTGAACCGGGTCACCGCGGCGGTGAATCTCCTGGAAGAGGTCGACGCCGTCGCCACGGGAGACGAGGGCGAGATACGTCCGGCCCCCGGCGTGTCTCCCGGCCGAGCGACGGAGCAGGCCGCGCAGGCCGCGCAGGCGCATCGCCGGAGCGACACGTCACGCGTCGAGATGGCCCGGGCGTACGCCGAGACGACCGGCTGCAGGCGGCGTTTCCTGCTCGGCCACTTCGGAGAGGAGTACGCGGCATCGTGCGGGAACTGCGACACGTGTGACGAGGAGGGCGCCGAGAAGGTTCGCGGGGAGCCGACCGCCCACCCCGCGGCGGCGACGTATCCCGTCGGGACCGAGGTACGGCATGAGCAATGGGGCGAGGGCACGGTGCTGAGCGAGGACCGGGACCGCATCACCGTTCTGTTCGATCATGCCGGATACCACACGCTGTCCCTCGAGGCGCTGGCCGCCCGGGACGGCTTGCTCACGGTGGTGCGCAGGCCGGGTCAGGACCGGTCGGCGACGTGACCCCGGCACCGCGTTTGCGGTGTATGTCGCAGGGGACTCCGAAAGTCCCGACGCCGATGGGAGGGCGGACATGACCGGCCAGAAGGACCAGCGCCGGGACCGCTACGACCGGGCGCGCAGCCACGACGAGCCCGGGGCGCACTCGGGCGCGGAGAGCCAGGCGCAGGAGCGGTCCGTACCAGGTACGGCGAGTGCGAAGGAGGGCTACCGGTCCGAGCACGGCACGACGGCGGGCAGGCCGCTGGAGGGTGTCGAGGCCGCCGAGCGCGCCCGGCGCGAGCCGGAGGGCGACGGCGAGTCCGACGACTGAGGGAGCCCCGGTCTTTTACGCCCGCCCGTGCGCCTCGTGCGAGCGCCGGGACAGGGAGTCGATGACCACCGCGGCGAAGAGCACTCCGCCCGTGATGATGAACTGGACGGCGGTGGGCGTGTCCGTGATCGACATGCCTGAGGCGATCGACTGGATGACCAGGATGCCGAGCACCGCGTTCCACGTCGAGCCGCGTCCACCGAACAGGCTCGCGCCGCCGATGACAGCGGCGGCGATGGCGTTGAGCAGCAGGATGCCGGAGCCGGAGTTCTGGCTCACGGAGGTGATCCGCGAGGCCAGGAACAGGCCGCCGATCGCGGCCATGGTGCCCGAGACCGCGAGTACCGCGGTCTGTACCCGGGTCACACTGAGGCTGGCGCGACGGGCTGCCTCGACACCGCCGCCCAGCGCGTAGACCTGCCGCCCGTAGTGCGTGCGGCGGAGAACGACGTCGAGGCCGGCCACGAGGACGAGGAACAGCAGGAGGGCGAGCGGCAGGCCCTGGAACCGGTTGAGCACATACGCCGCCGCGAACGCGATCACCGCGAGCGCTCCCGTGCGCACCCCGATCCCCCGGAGGGTGCGGTGCGGCATGCCGACGGCCATGCGCCGCCGTCTGTTCTGGTGGGACACGAGGAAGACCGCACCCGCCGCGGCCGCCGCCAGCCCGTAGGCGGCGCTGTCATGGGTGAAGTAGTGGCTGGTCAGCTTGGCCACCAGCCCGTTCTCGTCGAGGTTGATGGTGCCGCTGGTCCCGAGGATGTAGAGCATGAAGCCGTTCCACGTGAGCAGTCCCGCCAGCGTGACGACGAAGGCCGGTACCCGGGTCCTGGCGAAGGAGTAGCCCTGAACGGTTCCCGCCGTGGTGCCCGCGAGCACGGCGATGATGAGGGCGAGCCATTCCGGCACGCCGTTGTTCACGTTCAGGACGGCGAAGACGGCAGCCGCGAGACCGCTGATCGAGCCGACCGACAGGTCGAGTTCGCCGAGCAGCAGCACGAAGACGATACCGACCGCGATCAGTCCCGTGCCGACGATGTCCACGCTGAGATTGGACAGGTTCCGGGGCGAGAGGAAGTTCTCGTTGAGGGCCTGGAAGATGATCCAGACCGTGGCGAGGACGAGGACGACGGGGAGCGAGCCCAGTTCGCCGGCGCTCAGCTTGTGCCGGACGACGGCACCCCAGCCCTGCACGGCACGGGTGACGGCCTGCCCGCGACGCGGCTGACGGGTCTGGGCGGTGGGCGCGGCGGGCTCGGGCTGCGTGTTGTCCGCCATGTTGCGCGTCCCTTTCACCATCCCGCCTCCCGGTGGGTCATCCGGCGGGGCACGTTCTCCGTGGCGCCGGTGACGGAGGAGATGATCTGTTCCTGAGAAGCGGTGTTCACGTTGAAGAAGCCGTTGTTGCGACCGAGCCGCAGGACGGCGGCCCGGTCCGCGAGTGCTTTGACGTCCCCCATGTTGTGGCTGATGAGCAGCACTCCCAGACCGCGGTCACGGAACTGGTCGACGAGGTCCAGAACCTCGGTCGTCTGGTCGAATCCCAGCGCGGCGGTCGGTTCGTCCAGGAGGAGCAGCCGCGGGTCGCCGAGGAGCGAGCGGGCGATGGCGACCGTCTGCCGCTGACCGCTGGACAGTGACACGACGGGGGCACGCAGATCGGGGATGCCCCTGGTCAGGCCCTCCAACAGGTGGCGGGTGCGGCGCTCCATCTCCACTTCGTCGAGGAAGCCGAACCGGCGGATCTCCCGCCCGAGGTACACATTGCCGACGACGTCGAGGTTTCCGCACAGTGCGAGGTCCTGGTAGACGGTGGCGATGCCGAGGTCCCGGGCGTCGTGGGGGCGCTTGATGTGGACCGTCCGGCCCTCCCACTCGATGACGCCCCGGTCCGCGGGCGACACCCCGGAGATCGCTTTGACCAGGGTGGACTTGCCGGCCCCGTTGTCGCCCAGCAGGGCCACGACCTCCCCGGCGCGGATCTCCAGCTCGATGTCCGAGAGGACCTCGACCACGCCGAAGCGCTTGCACACGCCGTGCAGCGCCAGCAAGGGGGGATGCGGCACGGAGAACATCTCCTTCCCGGGCCGGGCCTCGTGAGGAACCGGCCTGTCAGGTCAGGCCGGCCTCGTTGCAGGCGGCACCCAGCCGGGGCGTACAGATCTCCTGGACCGTGTACACGCCGTCCTTCACCAAGGTGTCCTTGATGTTGTCGACCGTCACGGCCACGGGGGTGAGCATGACGGCCGGAACCTCCTCGCCGGTCCTGGTCCTCACCGTGTCCGTGGCGACCCGGTCGACGCTTTCACCGCGGGCCGCGGCCACGGCCAACGCGGCAGCGGCGGACGCCTCGGGGCCGAAGGGCTTGTAGACGGTCATGTACTGATCGCCGTCCACGATGCGCCGTACGGCCGCGAGTTCGGCGTCCTGTCCGGTGACAGGGGGCAGCGGATCGACCTTGTTCGCCTTGAGGGCGGAGATGCTGCCGGCGGCGAGACCGTCGTTGGCGGCATAGACCCCGTTGATGTTGGCGACGCCGAGGGCGGAGATGGCACCGGACATGTTCATGTTCGCCGTCTCCGCTCGCCACTGGAGCGTGTCGTACGCCTTGCCGATCCTCACTCTCCCCTCGAGCACGGACAGCGCGCCCTTCTTGAACGACACCGCGTTGGGGTCACTGGGATCGCCGTTCATCATGACGATCTGGCCGTCCCTCACCGTGGCACCCATGGCCTTGAGGAGCGACCTGCCCTGGAGTTTGCCGACTTCCTCGCCGTCGAAGGAGACATAGCCGGCGATCGGGCCCTCGGCGAGACGGTCGTAGGCGATGACCGGGATGTCCGCCTGGTCGGCTCTCCTGACCGTGGCGCCGAGTGATCTGGCGTCGACGGCCACGAGCACGATGGCATCGACACCCTTGGTGATCATCGAGTCCATCTGTTCCTGCTGAATGGCCACATCGCCCTTGGCGTTGGTGTGCTCGACCACGCATGCGGCGCACAGCTCGGCGATCTTCTTCTCGAGCAGGGGTCTGTCCTGCCCCTCCCACCGGGCCGTCGTGGCGTCCGGCAGGAGCAGGCCGATCCTCGGTGCGTCCTCCCCGCCGCCGTCGTTACCGGCGTCGGGTCCGCAGGCCGCGAGGGCGACGGCCGTGGAGACGGCGGTCATGGCGAGGGCCGCCTCCCGTGTGCAGGCCTTCATGCGGGGGCCTCCTTCTTCGGCTGCCCGTGACCGGCCTCCGCCGGGCGTGAGGTCCAACGGCCGCGCCCCGCCGGCCCGCGCGAGGCCGGGGTCGTACCGGCCGTGCGTGACGCGGTACGACGGCACTCGCCGCATCGAGTCGGTTCGCCACGTCGGCAGGGGAGGCGGGCGAACAGCGGCCGGAACCCACCCGCGAGGCCGGGACCCTGAGCGGCGCGAAGCAGGCCCCGCCGGCACGCTGGAACCTCCGCCCGACCGTCCCGGCATCGGCGGCCGGCGGGCTGCCGCGATGCCGAAGCCGAAAGGCGGCATGAACCGCACCGCGTGGCAGGAGCAAGACGACCACGTCGTCAGTCTGGCACCGGGGGCGGTGATCTGCGAACGGACCGGCGGGCCGCGGCCGGTCACCACTTAAGGAGATCTGTCCGTTTCATTCGCATATGAGACTCTGTAGGTGGGTGCGTGGGTCTCCCAGCGCGTCGGCACCTGCGCCATGGGCGGGAGGTACGTTGCGGACATGCCTCATGACGGCCGGGCCCGGGCCGGAGTCACCGAGCTGCGGGCAGCCGAGGCCGGCACGGCAGGCACGGGTTCTCCTCAGCCTGCGATGCCGGAAGCGGCCGTGAGCGCTCGGGCCCTGACCTTCGCCGGCGTGGAGCTCGCAGCGGTCTACGTGCCCGACGCCGCCTGCGAAGAGCTGCGGTTGTCCGAGACAGCCGGTCGCACGGCTCCCCGGTACGGAGTGCCGGAGGGGGTGCCGGAGCGCCTGCCGCTGTCGGGTGGCTCGCCCGCGGCACACGCCTTCCACACCGACCGGCCTGTGTGGCTCACTCCCGCCGTGCTCACCTCCTACTTCGAGAACGCGCCGGCGCCGCCGCGGGCGGAGATGGCTCTCGGCGCGCTGCCTCTCGCGTCGGGAGGCCGTCGGCTGGGCTGCCTCGTCGTGATGGGCGGCTCGGTGGACGGCTTCGCGGCCGAGCAACGGCGCTTCCTGGAGCGCTATGCCGAGGTGATCGCCGACTTGCTGCAGGCCGGGACCGGTCGGCCCGATCTCTCGGCGGTGCTGTATCCCGCACTGCGGAGGCTGCGCGTGGGCTCCTTCGTCCTGGTGCCGGACACCGGGCTGATCGAGGCGGACGAGGCGCTGCTCGAAATGGTCGGCATCACGCCGGACGACTTCGACGGCAAGGCCGACACCCTGCTCGCGCACGCCTTCCCCGAGGACATGCACGCGCTGATGTCGGTCCTGGAACCGCACGGCCAGGCGTACGGACGGCGGGAGTTGGAGTTCCGTGTCCGGCGCCCCACCGGCGAGATGCGCTGGCTGAGTCTGAGCTGCCGGGTGGCGACGGGCACCGAGGTCCGGCCGGAGCAGGTGCTGGGCGTGGTGACGGCGACCTCGGTCCTGAGCCGGAGCGCCGATGACGTTTCCCGGATCCAGTGGCTCACCGCCGCGCTCGATGCCGCCGCGACGGTCCGTGACGTCGGCCGAGTCGCCGTCACCGCGCTGCGCGAGCCGCTGGGCGCCGACCGGGTCGCCCTCGCCGAACTGCAGGACGACCGGCTCATGGTCACCGTGCTGGATCCGCCGCAGCCCACCGCCTGGCCGGAGATATGGCGTTCCCAGTGGCGTTCGGAATGGCCCGACGCGCCGGTCAGCGCTCTGCCCACCCTGCAGATGGCCCTGCAGGACGGACGCATGGACCTGTGGCCCGCCGGATCGGCCCTCGAATCCGGACTGGCAGGCATCGGCAGCGGAGGACTGGCCGTGCTGCCGCTCCCCGCCAAGGGCCGGGTCGCCGGCGTGTGTCTGGTCGGCTGGGACCAGCCGCACGAGTTCGTCCCCGAGGAACGCACCCTGCTGACCGCCACCGCCGCGCTGGTCGGACAAGCCCTCAAGCGTGCGCACGCGCACGACGCGGAGCAGGAACTCGCGACGATGCTCCAGCGCAGTCTGCTGCCCCGACGCCTTCCGGAACTGCCCGGCTGCACGGCCGTCGCACGCTATCTGCCCGCGATGCGGGGGTTGCAGGTGGGCGGCGACTGGTACGACGTCATCGCCCTGTCCGAGGAGCGGGTCGCGCTGGTCATCGGTGACGTGCAGGGACACAGCGCCGGAGCCGCCACGATCATGGGTCAGATGCGTACCGCGGTCAGGGCGTACGCGGTGGAGGGCCATCCGCCCGACGTGGTCGTGTCCCACGCCAACCGCCTCCTGGTCGGCATGGAGACCGACCTGTTCGCCACCTGCTGCTACGTCGAACTGGACCTGGAGGAGGGCAACACCCTGTTCGTCCGGGCCGGCCACCTCTCCCCGCTGGTGCGCCACCCTGACGGCCGTACCGAGGAGGTGCAGGTCGAGGGCGGACTCCCGCTCGGCATCCTCGCCGAGGCCGAGTTCCCGATGACCGCGGTCGCTCTGGAGCCCGGCACGGTGCTCGCCCTGGTCACCGACGGACTGGTCGAGGCATCCGACCTGCCCCTGGAGGAGGGCATGCGGCGCACGCGCACCGCGCTCGCCGCGGCCGACCCGGCCGACCCGGGGCGCATGGCCGACGAACTGCTCGGCGACGCCGGCCGCCGTGAGGACGACGTGGCGCTGTTGCTGCTGCGCTACGACGGTTTGAAGACCCGGCCGATCCGGGCCGACTGGGTGGTGTGGCGGCTGCCCGACGCCGTCATGCACGCCCGCCGTTTCACCGCCCGCACCCTGCGCCGCTGGAAGACCGAGGAAGCGGCCGACGCGGTGCTCCTCGTCGTGTCCGAACTGGTCACCAACGCGCTGGTGCACACCCAGGGCCCCGTCCGCGTGGACCTGACGCTGCGCGGTGACCGGGTGCGCGTCAGCGTGAGCGACTCCTCGCCGCGAGCACCCGCGAAGCCGGTGATCGTGGACTGGGAGTCGACCGGCGGCCGGGGTCTGCTTCTGGTCGAGGCGATGTCGGACTCCTTCGGCTCGATGCCCGTCGCCGGCGGCAAGCAGGTGTGGAGCGAGATCACCGTGCAGAGCAGCGAGCCCGCCCCCGCGGACTCGGAGCCCCGGGCGGAACGAGGAGGCACGCCGTGAGGACACGTACCCGGTATGTCGTCGCGGCGCTCGTCGCCGGCCTCATGACGATCCCTCTGGCCGCCTGCGGAGGCGACGACCAGGCGGGCGCGGACGGGTTCACCGTCGGCCTGTTGCTGCCCAGCCGGGCGCTCCCGCGCTGGGAGCACTCCGACAAGCCCTTCATCGAGCAGCATCTGAAGAAGCTCTGCCCCCGCTGCACGATGGAGTACGCCAACGCCGAGAACGACGCGACGACACAGCTGCAACAGATGACCTCCATGATCACCAAGGGGGTCCGGGTCCTGATCCTCGACGCCGCCGACACCCGGGCGCTGCGCTCCGCGATCCGGGAGGCGCGGCAGGCGGGTATCCCTGTCGTCGCCTACGACCGGCTCGCCGAGGGGCCGATCTCCGGATACGTCAGTTTCGACGGTGTGCAGGTCGGCAAGCTCCAGGGCGAGGCGCTTCTGGAGGCCATGGGGGACGGAGCGAAGGACGAGAACGTCGTCATGATGAACGGCGACCCAACCAGCCCCAACGCCGCGTCGTACCGTCAGGGCGCCCTGTCCGTCCTCAAGGGCAACGTGAAGATCGCCAGGTCGTACGACACCCTGGGCTGGAGCACCGCGAACGCCCACGCCAACATGTCCGCCGCCGTGTCGGGTCTGGGGCCGGACCGGATCGGCGGGGTCCTGGCCGCCAACGACGCCATGGCGGCGGGCGTCATCTCCGCCCTCAAAGGCGCCCATGTGCGCGAGCTTCCCCCGGTCACCGGCCAGGACGCCGAACTCGCGGCCGTGCAGCGCATCGTCAGAGGCGAGCAGTACATGACGGTGTACAAACCCTTCAAGGCGGAAGCCTCCGCGGCCGCCGCCATGGCGGTCGCCCTGGGACGCGGCGAGGACGCCCGCGACGTCGCCAGAACGGCGACCGACAGTCCCACCACCCGGGACATCCCGTCCGTCCTGCTCACTCCGACCGCGGTGACGGTCGACAACATCGAGCAGACACTCGTCAAGGACGGCGTGTACACCATCGACCAGATCTGCACCCGGAAACTCCGCCCCGCCTGCGACGAGGCCGGACTCACCCGGTGAGGGCGGCCGCCCGGTACCCGGCGGACGGGGCGGCCGCCGGTCGTGCCGGTCGAGGACCCTTCCGGACCGTCACCTGGCGGACTCGCCGCCGCCCGCTGCCGCAACGAACGGCTGCGCGTCGGCTACCGGGGCGTCAACACACGGAACTCGTTGCCGTCGGGATCGACCATCTCCACCCAACTGCCCTCGCCCTGAACGGTGTCGACGCGAGTCGCCCCCAGGGAGACAAGACGGTCGACCTCTGCCTGCCGATCATCGTGGACAGGGGGAGCGAGGTCGAACCGCAGCCGGTTCCTGCCCGTCTTGGGCGCCACCGGTGGACCACCCCACGTGATCTTCGGACCGCCGTGCGGCGACTGGATCGCGGTCTCCTGGTCCTGGTCCCAGACCAACGGCCACCCCAGCGCCTCGCTCCAGAAGTACCCGACTTCCTGCGAACCGTCGCAGGCCAGCGCTCCGACGAATCCGCAGTCGGCGAGGAACTTGTTGCCCGGCCCGACGACACAGAACTCGTTGCCGTCGGGGTCGGCGAGCACCACGTGACCCTCCTCCGGGAGCTGGCCGACGTCGATGTGCCGTCCGCCGAGCGCCAGTGCCCTGGCCACCGTCTGCTGCTGGTCCTCCAGTGACGTGCTCGTAAGATCGAAGTGCATCCGGTTCTGGCCGGCCTTCCGCTCCTGAGTAGGAAGGAACCGGATCCGGAGCTCGGTGTCATCACCCGGCAGGACCATGGCGCCGTCATGGGGATCGTCGGCCGTCTCCCGACCCAGGACCCCGGCCCAGAACCGCGCGAGACCCAGCGGTTCACTCGCATCGAAGCAGATCGCGAACAGTTGACAAGTCATGACCCTGCGCATCTCCGATCCTCTGACTGACCGCTGTCGACAGGGCGCCTTGTCAGCCCATCGGACGGCAGCCTAAGGGTGAGCGGGTGTCACCCGCAGCCGAGTATTCGGCGGAGCCAGAACCGTTCGTCCGCCAGGTACGGGGCGGGGCTGACCTACGTGACAGTCCCGCTCGACGGGTGCGGCACCTTTCGGGGGACCTGACTGCCGCGCCTGCCGGGCTTCCCGGCGGGTACGGGGTAGGCGTTCCGGGCAGCAGTCGGAGTTCCTGTCAGGAAGGCGGATCCCCATGAGCGCACCGGCACACCGGCCCCGAGACGCGGCCCGAGCCGCGGAGGTCGATAGTGGTGTGTGGTGTGATCGGGATGGCGGTGATGGCCGCGGTCGATGAGATCGTCTTCCACCAGATCCTGGGCTGGCACCACTTCTACGACCGCTCCACCACCAGCGTGGGTCTGCTGTCGGACGGGCTGCTGCACACCGCCGAGCTGCTGGCCCTGATCGCCGGCTCCTTCCTCTACGCCGATCTGTGCCGCCGCCGAGCCCTGGCCCCGGCCCACGCATGGGCCGGGTTCTTCCTGGGGTTGGGCATCTTCCAGTTGTTCGACGGGATCGTCGACCGCAAGCTGCTGCGCCTGCACCAGATCCGCTACGGCGTGGACGTCGCCCCCTATGACGTGGCGTGGAACCTCGGCGGCCTGGTCCTGCTGCTGATCGGCGTGGCGCCGGCCATCCGCGCGGCCCGCCTCAGCCGGTCCGGGCCGGCGTCGTGACACCCGCGCACGTCCACCCCGGTCCGGCCACGGGCGCTGACCTGATCGAAGTGGTCACCGCGGTGGCAGCGCCGGCGGCGGTCGCCGCCTATCTGCTGGCCGCGGGCCGGCTGTGGCGCCGCGGGGACGTCTGGCCCTGGTGGCGTGGCGTGTCCTTCACCGCCGGAAGTGCCGGCGTGGTGTGGGCCGTGTCGGCCTCGGTGCCGGGCGGGCCGTTCACCGCCCACATGGTCCAGCACCTGATCGTCGGCATGGTGGCCCCGCTGCTGCTCGTCCTGTCCCGCCCTCTCACTCTGGCCCTGCGCACCCTGGCTCCCGGCGCGGGGCGCCGGGGACTGCTGGTCCTCGCGCACTCCCGGCCCGCCGGTTGGCTGCTCTTCCCGCCGCTGGCGGCCCTGCTCGACGTCGGAGGGCTGTGGCTGTTCTACCGCACGGAGCTGTTCGCGGCCGTGCAGCACCGGCCGCTGCCGCACGTCGTGGTGCACGCGCACGTCCTGGCGGCCGGGCTGCTGTTCACCTTCGCCGTCTGCCAACTCGACCCGGTACGCCGCCGCTGGAGCCTGGCCCTGCGGGGGACGACCCTGCTGGCCGCCGGCACCGCGCACGCGGTGCTCGCCAAGACCCTGTACGCGTCGGCGCCACCCGGCACCGCCTTCAGCGCCGCCGACCTGCAGACCGGCGCCCAGGTCATGTACTACGGCGGCGACCTGGCCGAAGCCGCGCTCGCCACGGTGGTGGCCGCGTCCTGGTACCAGGTCACCGGCCGCGCCCGGACGCACCGCCGACGCCGGGCAGACGCGGCCCACAGGCCAGGGGACGCGACCGGCGTACCGGCGGCACCTGAGCCGTCGGCCAGGGTGTGAGCGGTAGGCGTCCCCGACGAGGGCGGTACGGGAGTCGACGTGACCGGTCTGCGGTACCCGTGGCTGGTACCGCAGACCGGCGGTCACCGGCCGGGGGCGCCGTCGTGGCCCGTGCCGTCGCCCTTGAGGCCCGGCGGTTCAGCGCAGGGTGCGGACGAAGACATCCCCGGTCAGGTTCGTGTCATCGGCCACCAAACCGGGGTGGTAGGAGTCGAAGACGGCCGTCGACTCGTCCGCGCTCAGTGCCGCTCTCCCCACGGTGACGGGCTTGCCGTCCTCTCCCGGGGACAGCAACTCCTCGTGACCGGTGCGCAGATCGCGCAGGATCAACCCCAAAGTTCTGCGGTCCGCGTCCGCCGTGTTCAGGAGCAGCTTGGAGCCGTTCACCGACAGGTCCGACACCAGGGTGAGGTCCGCGGGGGAGTGGCCGTCGTACCGCCGCAGGGTGCCGGTGCGCAGGTCACGGACGAAGGCGTTCCAGCCGTTGTTCGCATCGGCCTCCGGGACCAGCTCGGTGGCCTGCGAGTTGAAGCCGACCTTGGAGCCGTCAGCACTGAGCACCGGGGCGATCGACGACATGCCGGCCGGTGCACCGTCATGAGTGGCGTCGGCCTGCACGGTCTGCCCGGTCACCCGGTCGTACACCAGGATGTCGCCCTGGTCGCCGGCGGCCGGACCGGAATGGCCCTCCAGATAGGCGACCTTGCGGCCGTCGGCGCTCATCGAGATCTGCTGGCACTGGTGGGAGGTCTTCGATCCGTCCGCCGGCCGGCTGACCCGCCGCACGTCCTGCGTCCTGCGGTCCAGGAGCATGACCCGGCAGAACGCGCCGCTCTCGGCGATGGTGGGCCGGGCGACGAAGGCAACGTACCGCCCACTCGCACTGATCGGGGCGATGCCGTACGACAGGTGGTAGCCCTCGTCCACCGCGGGCGCCAGGCGTTCGGTGTGACCGGTGCGCAGGTCCGTCACGTGCACGGACGACGTTCCGGTCGTGGCAGAGTACGAGTTGAAGGTCAGGTAGCGCCCCGACTCGGACAGCTGGGGCGTCGACGTCGTCTCGCCCGGCACCACCACACGCTGCAGCGGTGCGCCGGGGGCCGTGCGGTAGTAGACGCTGTTCCTCACGTCGGTGCCGGGTACCAGGTTGGTCGCCGACGACTGGAAGGCCACGACGCGTCCGTCCGCGCTGACCACCGGCTCCGTCGAGTGGCCGTTTCCGCCGGTGCCGTCGGGGGCCAGACTGATCCGTTCGGTACGCGGGACCGGGTCTTCGCTCGCCGCCCCCGCAGGCCAGGCGAGACAAGTGAGAGCGGCCGCCAGGGCGGCGGTCATGGAGATGCGTAAGGAAGGTCTCATCAGGTGGTTCCCCCTTCGGCCGGGGACGGCCGCAGCCGTCCCTCTGCTGTCCCCGTGCCTCGGCCCGGCGCGGAGGACTCACGAGGACTCACGCGATGAAAGCGCGCCGCATGCCAGGGGTCAATGCATGGGCACGACTCGGCCCGATTGCAGGCGGATCCGGGCGATGGCCCGGCGAACGCGGCCCTCGAAGCAGGGCCGGTCGTCGATTCGCGTCTGCCACTATTGGGCCCAACTGGCGGGGAATGTGGCTCACTTGTCGGCGGACAGTGGGCCTTAGGATGCACGGGGGAGGTGGCCGGTATGGCGTCCGTGTTCGTGAGTCATCGCGTTGTCGACGCGGAGTTGGCCGAGAAGCTCGCGGCGGAGATCCGTTCGGCCGGGCACACAGTGTGGCTGGACGAATGGGAGATCGGGCTGGGGGACTCGATCGTGCAGAAGATGGCGGAAGGGCTCGAGGCCTCCCGGTTCCTGGTGCTGTGTTACTCCGAGGCGGGTGTGGACAGTCCTTGGACAAGCCGTGAGTGGATGTCCGCCCTGGCCCGCCAGTTGCAGAGGGACGACGTGAGGATTCTCCCGGTTCGGCTCTCCGGTGGCACCGCGCCGGCCATCCTCGCCGACGTCAAGTACGCGGATCTGACCACCGATTGGGAGTCCGGCGTGCGGGAGCTGTGTGCCGCGCTGGGACCGCGATGACGCACCGACGGATCTTCATCAGCTACAGCCAGAAGGACGGCGAGGTCGCTCGCATGCTGGATGCCAGCCTGCAAGTGGCCGGGGCCCGGACCTTCCTGGACCAGCGGGACATCCTGGTGGGTGACTCGATCACCCAGGAGGTCTACCGGGGCCTGGAAGCCTCGACAGACCTCCTCTATGTGATCTCCGCGAACTCGGCGGGCTCGAAATGGGTCGCCGAGGAGCTGACCGTGGCCAAGACACGGCAACGCAGCCAGGACGGCTACCGGATCCTTCCCGTGCTGATCGACGACACACAGCCGCCGTTGGGCATCGCTCACCTGCGCCACGCCGATCTGCGCGCGTGGCGAGACCCACAGGTGTACCGCCGCGAGATGCTGGAGCTCTTGCGGTCGCTCGGAATCGAACCCCTCCTTTCCGACCATCGACAGGTGTCGTGGTGGATCACGAACCGCTCCGGGATGCAGCCCCACCGGGAGCTGATCCAAGAGGCTTACCACCTCCTGGACACTGCTCTGTCCTACCAGCAGTACTTCGACAACACGTGGGACAGGGGGCCGCACTACTGGGCGTGGAAAATCAGCCTGGGCGACATCGGGGTCGACACCCAGTGCTCCGCCGTCGCCCGACGGATCGCAACGCTTCATGACGCCGGTCGGCGTTCGGGCCCGATCGTCCAAGCCGCCCAGGCGGTGAACGAGGTCAGGAATCGCCCTTACTCGGAAGCCGCCGTACGCGAGATCTGCGATCACCTCGGTCTGATTCTGGGCGCCCTGCGGGACCTTGACGCCGAGGTGATGACGGTGGTCGGCGCGACGATCGGCGGAGACCCACTGCCCGAGGGCCGGGCAGCGGGCTCGTGAGGTGGCTTGTCGCCGGCGTTTCCTCCTGCCCGGGTGTGGCGTAGCGTGGCCGCGTGTCAGAGTCGCCGCTGTCGCCCGCCGCGCCCAGGATTCCTCCGCAGCCTGCCGAGGAGTGGGACGACTCCGTGCGGGAGACGTTGTCCGCCGACATCGCCTCACTCGGGCTCGGCGTGTCTTCACTCGGCGAGGCACACGTCTTCGCCACCCTCGCCCGTCATCCGGAGTTGTTCGCAGCCTGGCTTCCGTTCAGCAGCCAACTGCTGCTCGCAGGCGAACTTCCCTTTGCCGACCGCGAGTTGGTGATCCTCCGGGTGGCCCGCAACTGCGATTCGCCCTACGAGTGGGGCCAGCACGTGAGGATCGCCGCGAAGGCCGGACTGTCACCGGACGACATGACTCGGGTGGCGGCAGGTCCCGAGGCCCCGGGGTGGACGGAACGGCAGTCGCTCCTGCTGCGGGCGACCGACGAGCTGCGCTCCGGGGCACGGATCAGCCGGCCGACGTGGGAAGGGCTGACCGAGCACCTGACGGAGCGCCAGCTGATCGAACTGCCGATGCTCGTGGGCCACTACCATCTGCTGGCGTTCGCTCTGAACTCCCTGCAGGTACAGCCGGAGCCCGTACTGCCTCCCATGCGTTGACCGTCATACGTCAGCAACTCAGCAACTCACGAGACCCGTTCACTGCGGCCCTGCAGAGCCGAGCGCATGGAGCGATGACGGTCCAGGGCGACGCGGCGCATCCGGATGACCCAGTAACAGAACCCCGACATGGCGACCGCGAAGACCAACGGAAAGGTCAGTGAGCCGGAGGCCACCCCGAGAGCAAGCATGCCGACCGCGATCAGGCCCATCGAGCCCAGCCAGTACGGCAGCCACCGGCCTCCCCGCTCCATCTTCCCCAGCTGCTCGGCGACCAGCCGCCGCATGGTCGCCTGCTCCTCGGGATCGCTCGGCACCTCACGGTGCCGGATCTTCCGGTTGAGTTCGGCCAGTCCACCCGGGTCGGTGCCGACCGCACGGCCGACCCTGCGGCGCTGCACGGCCAGGAACGCGATGGTGACGGCTGCGTAGCTCGCGCCATCAACCACCCACAGGACCGGATGTTCGTCCCGGCGGAACAGGGCGGCGATCCCCACCGCCAGGGGGAAGACCAGGACCGCCTGCGCGGTCAGACTGCGGTCGAGCCAGCGCTTGAAGGCGCGCATGGCACGTACCTCCTCGGAATCGACGTGACACCGCTGTCGATTCCCGGATACCCCGTCAGGACCGGCCTATCGGCACCACGGCCGCTGCCGCGTGAACCTTCTTCAGGTCAACCGCCGCCTAGAGCAGGTCGCGCGGCACCGTCTCGTTCCAGGTGCGGGAGAACACCCGGCGGTCACCCTCGTAGCCGTCCAGGGTGGCGTCCACGAAGAAGTCCTGCTCGTCGCAGCTGAGCCGCGTGTGCGTCACCACACGAACGTCCCAGTCCTCGCGCCGGAACCGCATGGTCCAGGTGGACTCGCCGCGGACCGAGGTGAAGTCGTCGGCGACGGTCGCGTAGCGCTCGTAGGCGCGACGGCCGGCATCGAGTCCGATCTCGTCGAAGCGGATCAGACCCTGGTCCTTCACGATCTCCAGTTCGGAGTGGTAGCCGATCAGGTCCCGCTTCACGTCCCACCGCTGCTCCGGGGGCGTCAGCCGGGACACGCCCAAGGGCGGCGTTCCTTCGGGCTCGTCGAACGGCTTGGCGGGCGCCTCGCCGGGTTCGTCCGTCGGGCGGACGGGGAGCGTGAGGGTGCTGGAGCCCTCGTGGACGCTGAGCAGGGCCGGCTTGGGCGGCGGCCAGGCGAGCGGCCAGTACGACGTGGACAGGGAGAGGCGGATGCGGTGCCCGGGCGGGAACGCCTGCGCCACTCCGTTGAGATGGACGGTCGCGCGGTAGCGCCGGCCCGGCTCCAGCGGCTCGGGGTCCTCGGCGCTGTCCCGCCGGGTGAGATTGAGCAGGCCGTACGTGACACGGGTGGCGGCACCGTCGGGGCCCACGTCGGACAGGCGCGCGGCCACCATCGCGACCGGCTCGTCGGCCGAGATGTCGAGTTCCACGGACGGCGAGCCCAGGATCTCCAGCCGCTCGTCCAGCGGCTCGGTCTCGAAGACCAGGGAGCCGCCGTCCTCTTCCCGCTGGTCGTAGGGCAGGTCCGGGGGCGCGTTGTACGAGGCCCACTTGCCCGCGAACTGGCCGACGGACAGGGGCGAGCGCACCGTCATCGCGGCGCCGTCCCCTTCGCCGGCCGCCGCGTCCTCGCCCGGAGGGCCGATCCGGTGCCGGATCAGCGGATGGGTGACCGGGTGGATCTGCGGAGACGGCCACGTGGGTTCAGCGACCCAACGGCCCGGCCGCTCCTCGTACGAGGTGGACGGGGGCACACTGTCCTGCATCCACGTCTGGAGCATGGGGCCGTCCATGACGCCGTTGTCGACGCCCTTGAGCCAGTGGTCCCACCAGCGCACCACTTCCTGGAGGTAGCCGATGGCCGGCCCGGGTTCTCCCAGGTGCGGGAACTTGTGCGACCAGGGGCCGATCAGCCCCTTGCGCGGCACGTCCAGGTTGCCGAGCAGACGGGTCACGGCGTTGGAGTAGCCGTCCGCCCAGCCACTGGAGGCGAGGACGGGACACTGGACGTCCTGGTAGTTCTCGGAGACGGAGGCGTGGCGCCAGTAGTCGTCGCGGCGCTGGTGCCGCAACCACGGAAGGACCCAGGGGCCGGTGTTGTCCAGGCGCTCGTGCCACATGTCGCGCCACCGGTCGCCGACCACGGCGGGGTCGGGCGGGCAGGTGGCGTAGGCGAACATGGTGCCCGCCTCGGCGAGGTTGTCCGAGAGCATGGCCCCGCCCATGTAGTGCATGTCGTCGGCGTGCCGGTCGTCGGTGAAGGACGCGATGACGATGGCGCGCAGGCTCGGCGGCCGCCGGGCGGCCACCTGGAGGGCGGCGAAGGCGCCCCAGGAGATGCCCATCATGCCGGTGGTGCCGTCGCACCAGGGCTGCTCGGCCAGCCAGGCGAGGACGGCTTCCGCGTCGGCCTGTTCCTGTTCCAGGTACTCGTCCTTCAGCACCCCCTCCGAGTCGCCGGTGCCACGCAGGTCGACGCGGACGCAGGCGTAGCCGTGCCCGGCGATGTACGGGTGGTGGATGGAGTCCCGTACGGAGGTGAGGTCGCGTTTGCGGTAGGGGATGTACTCCAGCACCGCGGGCACGGGCTCGTTGTCCGAGGACGTGGGACGCCAGACGCGTGCCGACAGCTGTACGCCGTCGGGCATGGGGATGCTGACGTGCTCCTCTTCCTTCGTGGCGTACGGCAGGTTGGTCACGTAACGCATAAGGCCGACGCGCTCCTTACTCTTGCGGGCTCTCGTCGAAGGTGAATCCCAGTGCGGCCACGCAGTGGTCGTACTTCTCCCGCAGCTCCTCCTCGCTGTTGCCGCCCGTGAAGACGTGGGCCAACTCGAAGCTGTAACTGTCCTGTTGGGACAGACCCGACAGCGGCTGCCCCTCCTGAGGCGTGACGTCCACGCGTACGCCGTCCGTCTCATGCTCGACGCGGGCGATGTCCTCCGGCGAGGGCACATGGCTCACCACACCGTCGGTGAACCAGCGGTAGTACCACTTCGCGGCCGTCGCGTACGGCCCCTCGCGGTGCGGCATGTGCGGGTCGTCGCCGAGGGCGAGGCTGACCATGCAGTGGTGGTTCGGTACGCCGTCGACGTACTGGAACAGTTCGGCGTGGGACTGGGAGTGGCGGGGGTTGATCTCCAGAAGACTGACCTGCTGGGTCTGCGGGTCGTAGAAGTACTCCACGCTGAAGGTGGCCGAGTCGAAGCCGATCCGGCGCATCACCCGCCCGGTGACGTCGTGGAGCTGGTCGATCACCTGCGGCGGCAGCGTCGAGGGGTACTGATGGCGCAGGAAGCAGGAGGTGTCGGGGTAGTTGATGGAGTCCAAGGTGCCGTAGACGGTCACTTCGCCCTGATGGACGTAGCCTTCGACGGCGACCTGGATACCTGACATCGCTTCCTCGGCGAGGCAGACCTGGCCGCCGACGCCGTCCATCTCCGGCGGCAGCTCGATGCGGTCGAGGATGTACTCGAAGGGCCGGCCGACCCGGGCGATCCCCTCACGGATCTCGGCGACGGCGGCACGGAACTCGTCCATGTCCTTGACGCCGAAGGCGAGTTCGGAGGAGTACGAGAGGGCGGGCTTGAGCCACATGGGGAACCGCACGCCCTCGGGAGGGCGCGGGTCGTCGGACTCCAGATCGACCTTGCCGAACCGCGGAATCCGGTCGGTGGCCTTCTGCTGCTCGAGCCGGCTCCAGTACTTGTGCTCGCACTTGACCACCGACTCCAGGCTGGTGCTGCGGGTGCCGTAGCGCTCGCTGAGGATCGGGACGAGCGTGCTGACCGGGAAGTCCCAGTAGCCGACGATCGCGTCGATGTCTCCGCCGAAGGCGTCCAGCACCTCCTGAGCCTTGTCGATCAGTTCCGGCACCGACACCTCGCCGCCCTGCAGTTCCTCGGTCGACAGCAGGGGGCGGAAACGCAGTGACTTCGCACCCGGCACCGCCTGGAGTGTTGGCAGGTTGGCCTCGTCGAGGCCGATCACAAAGATGTTCTTCGCATCGTTCACGTTCTTGTCAGGCACCGGCACCTTCCTGCTTCTCGCGGCTCAACGGAAGATCGTCGGAGTACCCGCGAGGTGCACGGCCAACCTTCCGTCCGCGGACGCCCTCGTGACCGGCAGGTGAGACACCTATGGAAGATCGATGCCTCCAGGAGTCCCCGGCAGGGGGGTCGGCGCCGTTTCCCCGTCCAGGACGGCCTCGATGTTGCGTGCCGCCAGCTCCACCATCGCCGCGCGTGTCGCCTCCGTTGCCGAGCCCACGTGCGGCAGCACCACCAGGTGCGGTTCGGCGAACAACGGATCGGACGGGTCCGTTCGCGGCTCGTTCGTCATCACGTCCAGCCCCGCCGAGTGCAGGCTCCCGTCGCGCAGAGCGGTGAGCAGGGCCGCCTCGTCGACGACTCCGCCCCGTCCGGTGTTGACGAGCGTCGCCGTCGGTTTCATCAGGGCGAGTTCCGGTGCTCCGATCATGCCGGTGGTCTCCGGCGTCAGCGGCGTGTGCACGGACACCACGTCGCTGGTCCGCAGCAGCTCCTCGAACGTGACCCAGCGGGACAGCCCGTCGTCCTCCCTGCGGCGCGGATGGTGGTGCTGGACCCGCATCCCGAAGCCGGCCGCCCGGTGTGCGAGAGCCTTGGCGATCTGGCCGTAGCCGATCAGCCCGAGCGTCGCGCCCTGAACGTCCAGCCCCAGGAAGGCGTCCATCCTGAATGCCCCCCACTCGCCGCGCCGCATCGCGTCCATGCCGGCGCCCAGGCGCCGCCGCGCCATCAGGATCAGCGCCATCGCCACGTCGGCGGTGGTCTCGGCGAGTACGTCGGGAGTGTGGGTGACCACCACACCGCGCGCGGCGGCGGCGTCGACGTCCACACCGTCGTATCCCATCGACGCGAGCGCCACGACCCGCAGGCCGGGGCCGGCTGCCTCCAGCAGTGCGGCGTCCACCCGGTCGCTGCCGAGGACGAGCAGGCCCTCACAGCCCTTGGCCAGCGCGCCCAGCTCGGCGGCAGTGGGCGGTGCCGATCCCTCCCACGCGGTGACGTCGTACCGCGAGGCGAGCCGCCGCACGGCCGGGCCCGGCAGGCCGGTGCGGCTGACGGCGACGCGCGGACGGGGTGCGGGGGTGTCGGACATGCTGGACTCCCTTGATCGAAAGGGGTGGCGAAGGGGGGCGACGGTTGGTGGCGTGAGGTCGGGAAGGGGGACGGCCCGGCCGGGCGAAGGGCGTGGCCACTGGTCGGGCGATCGGCCCAACCGCCGTCACGTCCTGCGGACCGACCCCTTCCCGCCGCCCCCTCAGACCGTCGTCGGATCCGCGAAGTCGAGGAGCACCTTGCAGGAGCGCGCCGGGTCGGCTGCCAGTTCGAACGCCTCGCCGACGTCTGTCACGGGCAGTACGGAAGTCACCACCGGGTCGACCGGCAGGCGGCCGTCGGCCAGCGCGCGGAGTACCTCGCCGAGCTCGGTGTCGAAGCGGAAGGAGCCGACCAGCCGCAGCTCCCGCGTGATCACCGCGTTCGCGGCGACCGGGGTGTCCCCGGGCGGAAGCAGGCCGAGACCCACCACCAGACCGCCCCGGTCCACTCCGTACACGCAGGTGCGCAGCCCGGCGGGGTTGCCCGAGGACTCGATGGCGATGTCCGCCGCGAGTTCTTCCAGGCCGTCCCCGGCACTCGAGGGGCCGCCGATCCGGACGGTGGCGTCGGCGCCCACCTGCTTGGCGACGGCCAGCGGAGCCTCGTGCACATCGGTCACGGTGATCTCACCGGCACCGGCGGCGCGCAGGGCGGCGACCACCAGGCAGCCGATCGGTCCGGCGCCGGTGACCAGGACTCGCTTGCCGCGGACGTCGCCGGCCTGCCGCACCGCGTGCCAGGCGACCGCCGCGGGCTCGGCGACCGCGGCCAGCCGCAGGTCGAGGCCCTCGGGGAGGGGCAGGACCCGTTCCACGGGCACGACCAGGACATCGGCGAATCCGCCCTGGACGTGGGGGTTCCGGGCGGCGCTGCCGAGATAGCCGGTGTCCAGGCAGGTGTTGCGCCGTCCCGCCGCGCACTGTCGGCATGCACCGCAGGAGGCCAAGGGGTGCACGGCCACCGGCGTGCCGGGCGGCGGGGCGGGCGTGCCGGGGCCTGCCGCGCGTACCAGGCCGACGATCTCGTGACCGAGTACCAGGGGCTCGCGCAGCCGGAACTCGCCGACCGCGCCGTGCCGCCAGTAGTGCAGGTCGGAACCGCAGATCCCGCCGTAGCGGATGTCGACCGCCACCTCGCCGGGGCCGGGCTCCGGCACCGGCCGCTCCTCCAGGCGCAGGTCGCCCGCCCCGTGGGCCACGACCGCTCGCATCGTGGATGAGCCCGACGAGTTCGGGTTCGCGTTCGATGAGTTCGAGTTCGAGTTCGAGTTCAAGCTCGAGTCCGACGAGTGTGCTGTGTTCATGTTCTCGGCCCTTCTCAGATGACCGCGGTCAGGCCGCCGTCGACGGCGATCACCTGGCCGTTGACGAAGTCCGACGCGGGGGCGGTGAGCCACACCAGCGTGCCGACGAGATCTTCGACCGAGGCCCAGCGCCCGGCCGGGGTGCGGCCCCGGATCCAGGAGTCGAACGCGGGGTCGTCGACGAGGGGGCGGGTCAGTTCGGTGACCACGTAGCCGGGTGCCAGACCGTTGACGGTCAGTCCCGATCCGGCCCACTCCGCGCACATGCCCCGGGTCAGCATCGCGAGGCCGCCCTTGGAGGCCGCGTAGGCGGCGATGCCCGGACGGGCGAGCCAGGTCTGTACGGAACAGATGTTGACGATCTTTCCGTGTCCGCGCCCGACCATGCCCGCGGCCACCGTGCGGCCGACCAGGAAGGCGCTGGTGAGGTTGGTGTGCAGGACGCGTTCGAAGTTGTCGGCGGAGACCTCGAGGAGTGGTTCGCGGTGCTGTACGCCGGTGTTGTTGACCAGGATGTCCAGCGGGCCGATCCCGTGCTCGATCCCCTGGACCGCCGTCTGTACGGCCGCCTCGTCGGTGACGTCGAATGCCACGGCGTGCACCTTGGTCCCGGTGCGTTCGGCGAGACCGGCACGAGCGCGTTCAAGGGCCTCGGGATCGCGGCCGTTGAGGACGAGTTCGGCGCCTGCCTCGGCCAGTCCCGCGGCCAGGGCGAATCCGATGCCCTTGCTGGAGCCGGTGACCAGGGCCAGCCGTCCGGAGAGGTCGAACAGGGAAGGGCCCTTGGCTGACACCGTCATGACTGGCCTCCCGTCGAACCGGTTCCGGTTCCGCTTCCAGCTTCGGTTCCGCTTCCGGTTCCGTAGTAGTGCATGAGCGCGGCGTTGTCGGCGTCGCCGTGGCCCGCCGCGGCCAGCCAGCGGTGCAGTTCGGAGACGGCGGTGGTGACCGGCAGCGGCACCCCTTCCGAGCGCGCGTAGTCGCGGGCCGCCTCCAGGTCCTTGACCATGTTGCTGACCCGGCCGGTGGGCGTGAGATCGAACTCGGCGAACTTCACGAAGAACTCCTGGAGCAGTGCCGAGTCGGCCCTGCCCCCGGTGAGCGCCGCCTGTACCTGCCGTGGCGGCAGGCCGGCGGCCCGTATCAGCGCGGCGGCCTCGGCGAGGGCGGCGAATCCGCAGCCGACCAGCACCTGGTTGACGGACTTGACCAGCTGCCCCGAGCCGGCCGGGCCGAGGTGGGTGAGCTGGGAGGAGAGGGCGCCGAGCACGGGCAGCGCCCGTTCCACCTGGTCGTCCTCGCCGCCGAGCATCAGCGTCAGCTCGCCGCGTTCCGCGCCCGGCGCGCCGCCCGACAGGGGAGCGTCCACCCAGCCGGCGCCGAGCTTCGCCGCGCGTTCGGCGAAGTCGCGGGTGCGCCCGGGGTCGATGCTGGACATGTCGATGACGAGTACGCCTTCGGGTGCAGTGGTCAGGACCCCCTCGGGGCCGAAGACCACCTGCTCGACGATGTCGGCGGTGTTGAGGGAGAGGATCACCACGGAGGACGAGGCGAGCTGCGCCGCCGAGTCCGCCGGGGCCGCCCCGTCCCTGACGAGCTCCGCCACCGCGTCCTGCCGGACGTCGTAGACCCGTACGGAGCGTTCACGTCGCAGCAGTCTGCGGGCGATGGCCGAACCCATGACTCCGAGGCCGGCGACTGCCACCTCCGGATGACCTGACACTGTGACCTACCTTCTGAACCAAATACTGTACGCAGAACAACATACTGAACCATAATGTTGAATCTGTGCAACAGTCCGGGGTCGCGCGGGCTTAAGTGCGCAACATATTGGCTTGAGTACCGCATACTGTTACGGTCCTGGGCGTCCGCACCTGTGCGGCGTGTTGCCCCGTCCATCGTGACGGCGGGCTCCGAGACAGCCGGCCCCGTGCCCTGCCACCCTGCCCCTGGGCGCGGGGCCGGCATTCGTCCGACCCACGGCACAGCACACCGAACAGCACACCGAACAGCACATCGGCCAGCACCCCGAACGGCACCCCGTAGAGACCGCCACGGAACGGAGACGTAGACAGTGATGAAGGACGAGGCCCAGGTGGTGCTCGGGATCGACCTGGGTACCACCGCGACCAAAGTGGTCGCGGTGGACGGTGCCCACCGGGTGGTCTCGACCGTCGAGCGTCCCGCGCCGCTGCGCACCGGGCGGCACGGGGAGGCCGTCCACGACCCGGAGACGGTACTGGCCGGAGCGATCGAAGCGGTCAGGGAGAGCGCCGGCAGCTGCGCCGGGCGCGGTCTCACGGTCGTCGCCCTGTCCTTCAGCGCGGCCCTGCACACCCTGCTCGCCCTGGACTCCTCCGGCGCACCGCTGACCCCGGCACTGAGCTGGGCGGACACGCGGGCCGCCGACATCGCCCGGCGTCTGCGGGCAGCCGGGAGCGCCGACGCCCTGCACCGGGCGACCGGAACCCCCGTGCACTCCATGGCCCCGCTCACCAAACTCGCCTGGTTCACCGCCCACGAGCCGGAACTCGTCCGGCGGACGGCCACGTGGTGCGGCCTGAAGGACTACGTCCTCTCCCGGTTCACCGGCAGCCTGGTCACCGACCTGTCCTGCGCCTCCGCCACCGGCCTGCTGGACATGCACACCACCCGATGGCACCAACCCGCCCTCGACATCGCCGGAGTGAGCGACGACCGGCTGCCCGAACCGGTGCCGCCGACCACCGTGTTCACGCTCCTCCCCGAAGTCGCCGCCGTCCTGGGGCTGCCCGCCGGGCTGCCCGTGGTGGCGGGCGCCGGGGACGGCCCGCTGGCCAACCTCGCCGTCGGGGCCACCGCGCCGGCCACCGCCGCGCTGTCCCTCGGCACCAGCGGCGCCCTCCGTGTCGTACGCGACCGGCCAGGTGTGGACGAACGCTGCCGGGTGTTCTGCTATCACCTCGCGGAGGGGCTGTGGGTACTGGGCGGGGCGGTCAGCAACGCCGGGGTCGTCGCCCAGTGGGCCGCCGAGTCCTTCGGAGGCGTCGAGGTGGGCGACCTGCTGAAGGAGGCGGGCCAGGTCGAACCCGGCGCCGAGGGGCTGATCGCCCTGCCGCACCTGCTCGGGGAGCGCGCACCCTGGTGGGACCCGGACGCGCGCGGCGCCCTCATCGGGCTGCGCCGCGGACACGGCAGGGCCCACATGACCCGGGCCATGATCGAGGGCGTCGGGCAGCAACTCGCCCTGGTGCGTGACTCCCTGCTCGCCGCCGACGCCCCGATCACCTCGGTGCGGGCCACCGGGGGCGCCCTGCGCTCCCCTCTGTGGGCGGAGATCGTCGCCGCCGCGCTCGACATGCCGCTGGAGATCACCGACGACACCGCGGGCTCCGGCTTCGGCGCCGCGCTGCTCGCCCGGCACGCGCTCGGCGCCCTGCCGTCGCTGACCTCCCCGGTGCCCGGTGCCCGCGCCCACCGCACCGTGATCCCCGATCCGGTGGCCGCGCGGCGGCTGGCGGAGACCCGCGGACTCAGCGAACAGCTGTATCAACTCCTGCGTGAGGTGCAGGGGCCGCACCGGTGACCACCGCCCCGGCGTCCCGCCGCAAGCGTGCCGCCTCCACGACGGTGACCAGAGGAAGCAGGGCGAGCAGCGCGAACGCCACCCGGTAGGGGGCGGCGGGGCCCGCCAGACCGAGGAGAGGCGTCACCGGTTCCGCCGCGCGCAGCGCCAGGGCGCCGAAGGCGACGCCGAGGCCGGCGGCGAGCTGCTGCACCGTGCTGGAGAGCGCGTTGGCGTCGCTGGTGCGGTCCGGCTCGATGTCGGCGAAGCCGATCGTCGCGTACGCGCTGAGCGAGACGGACCGGCACACACCGCTCACGAACAGCACGGACACCACCACGGCCATCGGCGTGTGCCGGCCGAGCAGCCCGCACAGCACGAAGGTCACCGCCGTCGCGACCCCGTTCACGAGCAGCACCGTACGAAAACCGAAGCGGCGCAGCAGCGGCGAGGTGAGCGGCTTGACGGCGACGTTGCCCGCGAACACCGCGATGAGCACCAGCCCGGCCGTGGCGGCGCTCCAGCCGAAGGCTCCCTGGAACATCAGGGGCAGCAGGAACGGCACGGCGGTGATCGCCGCGCGGAACAGCGCGCCACCCGCGTTCGACACCCGGAAGGTGTCCACCTTCAGGGCGCCGAGGTCGAGCAACGGGTCCTGCCCGCGCCGTAGGTGACGTACCGTCAGCAGACAGAGAGCCACTCCCGCGGTGAGCCAGGACGCGCCCGCGCCCCAGGCGGCGGGTGTCGCCCCGAATCGCTCCAGGCCCAGCACCACCGCCGCCAGTCCGGCCCCGCCGAGCCCGAAGCCCACCCAGTCGAGACGCGGGCGTTCCGTCCGCCGGAGGTCGGGGACGAGCCGCAGGGCGAGCGGCAGCGCCAGCACACCCAGCGGCACGTTCACCAGGAAGATCCAGTGCCAGGAGGCGTAGGTCGTGAACAGTCCGCCCAGCGCGGGCGCCAGGACCGGGGCCAGCAGACCGGGCCAGGTCAGCCAGGCGATCGCCCGCAGCAGATCGGACTTCCTTGTGGAGCGCAGAACCGCCAGCCTGCCGACGGGCACCATCATCGCCCCGCCGATGCCCTGCACCACGCGCATCACGACCAGCTCGGGCAGCCCGTCCGCCGCAGCACAGAGCGCCGAGGCGAGGGTGAACACGGCGATCGCCCAGACGAAGACCCGACGAGCGCCGTAGCGGTCGGCGGCCCAGCCGCTGACCGGGATGAACACGGCCAGCGCGACGAAGTACGCCGTCATGGCGACGCCGATGTCGGCCGGCCGCACCTCGAAGGAGGCGGCCATGTCGGGAGCGGCCGTCGAGATGATCGTGCCGTCCAGGTTCTCCATGAAGAAGGCCCCGGCGACCAGCAGAGCCAGTCCCCGGCGGCCCCCGTCGCTCACTGGTGTGTCTCCATGCCGTGCTGTCCCGACGACGGCATGCCGATGTCCTGGATCTGTCCGGGGAGGACCACGAACTGTCGCATCATGCCCATGTCCTCGTGTTCGAGCATGTGGCAGTGGTAGACGAACTTCCCCGCCCAGTCCCCGAAGTAGCCGTCCACGGTGACCAGTTCACCGGCTCCGACCCGGACCGTGTCCTTCCACCCCCGCTCGCCGGGCGGCACCGTCCCGGCGCCGGTCCGGCGCAGTGGGGAGGCGGTGCCGCAACCGATGCCGCCGTCCGGCAGCGAGAACGACGTGAACCCGCTGACGTCGTACCTCTCGCGGCTGACCACCCGGAAACTCGTGGCGTGGATGTGCATGGGATGCGGCCAGCCCGACGGCGCCGCGTGCAGGAACCGCCATCGTTCCCAGCCGCGGGTACGGACGAAGAAGCGCACCGGGTCGTAGAAGTCCGCCGCCGCGCGACGGTACGTGGTCAGGGTGCCGTCGTCCTCCTCGATCTGCACGATGCCGTCGGCCGGTAGCTCACCGGCCGGCGCATCGGTCTTCTCCATCTCCCAGCACAGGGCCTGCCCGGGGCCCATGGGCGTCAGCACCACCAGCCGCTCGGTCGGGTGGTGAGGGGTGGCCGGAGTTCCCGTTCCGTCGTCCTCGAGGGAGCCGTCGCTCAGCCGCCGCGGCAGCGTGAAGGGGTCGTGGACGGGGTGCTCGTCCACCCGGAACTCCATCACCTGCGGCCACGGCCCGGGGTCCGGACTGGGGTTGGTGTTCGTCAGCCGCAGCCGACGACCGCGGAACGCCGAGAAGTCGATGAGCAGGTCGGCGCGCTCGGCGGAACCCAGTGTCAGCCCGTCAGCGGGGTCCACCGGCACGGGCTCCGTCAACAGTCCGTGGTCCGTGCCGATCTGGTAGGCGCTGCCGGCCGGCACGGCCCGCCCGTTCTCGTCGGTCAGCGTCAGCCGGTACTGGCGGGTGTTGGCGGCATTGACGACGCGGAAGCGGTACCAGCGCGGCTCGACCCGCAGATACGGCCAGATCACGCCGTTGACGGTGGTGAACGGGCCGGTGAACGCGCGCATCTGCACCAGGGGTTCACTGCGCACGACGATCGTCTTGTGCAGCAGCCGGCCGGTGAGCAGGCCCTCGCCGTCGGTCTCCAGGTTGCGGTCCGCGAGCATCAGGGGGATCTCGTACGCCCCGCCGGGAAGGCCGAGGGCGTCCTCCTCCTCGTCCCGGATCAGATACATGCCGGACAGACCCGCCATCACGTTCCACCGGGTGATGCCCATGGCGTGGTCGTGGTAGAAGAGCGCCGTCGCACGCTGCTCGTTGGGGTACTCCGACAGCTGTGAGGTGCCCGGCTGGACACCGTTCTCCGGCCAGCCGTCGTTGCCGCCGCCCGTGAGCGCGCCGTGCAGATGCACCACCGTCCACGGCCGCAGGGCCGCCACGTCCTCGCGCGCGCTCACGCCGCCGCGCCCCGGCTGGTCCCAGGGCGCGGGGGTCGTTGTGGCGTTGGGCACCTCGACGACCGTCACCGGGAGTTCGCCGGAGAGTTCGTTGGTCCAGGTGACGCGGAGCCTCTCGCCCCGGCGGACCTCGAAGGTGGGGCCGGTCAGCTGACCGTCGTAGGCCCAGACGGGGGTCGGCGGAAGCTGGGAGTGCATCCGGGTCGTCGTCGCCCGCATCCGGACGGTGGCGTACGAGACGCCGTCGTCCCGGGTCGTCCCGACGGTCGCGGGGATACGCAGGGGGTCACGGAACGGGGTGAGGCTGCGGTAGGTGGGTGCGGCGGGGGCGGATCCGGCCGGTCCGCCCCGGGGCGGGCGGGGTTCCTGGTCGGTGCCCGCCGCCCTCAATTCGGTCCCGGCTCCGGCCTCGGTGGCCGCGCTCGCCGTCGTCGGCACCGTCGCGCTGTCGGCGGTGGCGACGACGGCGCCCGCTGCCGCGGTGGCGAGGAAGCCCCGCCGGGTGAGCGCCGAACGGGTCACGCCGGTCCGGTTGTTGCCGTCCTGGGTGTGCATGGTGCCCTTCGCTCATCGCCGCGACGTGCCCGCCCCTGGCGGTCCGCCGCTGCGGCTCTGGTCGCCCGGCCCCGGGGCATCCACCTCGGGACCGGGCGAGGTCCCGCCGGGCTGTCCGGGCCCGGCGGGGGTTCCCGGGCCGGCGATCCCGTGTCGCCGGATTCCGGGTCGTTCCGACGCAGCGCTGTACACCGGCCGGCCTGCCCGCGGTCGGTGAGCGGGCCGCGGGCGCGCCGACGCGACGACGTGCTGAACAACGCCCCTGCGGTAGCGCGCTTGTGGGCGGATCCCACGCGTGACCGTGATCGCAGGGCACGGGCAGGGGCGAGGGCCGGGCCACAGACCGGGTAGTCAAGGGCTCGCGGTCGGAGCGCTCGGCGCCGAGGCCCGGCCGGGGTCGGTCAGCCCTGCTTCGTCCCGCCCGCGACCGCGCCGGCGCCGTGCACCGCGTGGCCGCCGAACTGCCGGCGCATCGCCGCGAGAGCCTTGAGCTGGTCGGCGTCCGGCTTGCGGGAGGCGAAGCGGGCGAAGAGGGCGGCGGTCATGGCGGGGGCGGACACCGAGAGGCGTACCGCCTCCTCGACCGTCCAGCGGCCCTCGCCCGAGTCGTCGACCCGGCCGGAGAGGGTGGCGAGACCCGGGTCCTCTTCGAGGGCACGGACCAGGAGGTCGAGCAGCCAGGAGCGGACGACCGTGCCGTGCCGCCAGGAGGCGAGCACCTTGGGCACGTCGGGCACGAACTCGCCGGCCTCCAGCAACTCGTAGCCCTCGGCGAGCGCCTGCATCATGCCGTACTCGATGCCGTTGTGGACCATCTTGGCGTAGTGGCCGGCACCGACCGGGCCCGCGTGGCACAGCCCGTCCTGTTCGGGGGCCAGCGACTCCAGCAGTGGCCAGACGCGCTCCACGTGCTCGTCCTCGCCGCCGCACATCACGGCGTAGCCGTTCTCCCGGCCCCAGACGCCACCGCTGACACCGCAGTCGACGTAGCCGATGCCGTGGTCGGCGAGCATCCGGGCGTGCTCGGTGTCGTCGCTGAAGCGGGAGTTGCCGCCCTCGACGATCACGTCACCGGGGGACAGCAGTCCCGCGAGCTGCCGCAGGGCCTCGCGGGTCGGGTCGCCCGAGGGGAGCATCAGCCACACCACACGGGGTCCGGCGAGCTTGGCGACGAGTTCTTCCAGGGAGTCGGCGTCGCGGTCGGGGGAGGTGCGGCTGTAGCCGAGCACCTCGTGACCGCGGTCCCGCCAGCGGGCGGCCATGTTGCCGCCCATGCGTCCCAGGCCGACGATTCCTACCTGCATGTGTTTTCAGTCCTTCGTGAAATTCGTGAGATGAGGGGAGTTGGGCCGGCCGTCGCGCAGCAGGGCGAGGACGACGCTGTTGTCCAGGTCGCCGAGGCCCTGCGCCTCGATGGCCGCGTACAGCGCGGCGACGGTCTCGGAGACCGGCAGCGTGACGCCTTCGTCGGCGGCGCTGTCCAGGACGAACCCGAGGTCCTTGTGGAGGTAGCGGGCCGGGCCGGACGGGGTGAAGTCACCCTCGGCCAGGTGGTGCCGTTTCTGTGTCAGCACCTCGGAGGAGGCGAGGCCGCCGGACAGTACGTCGAGCAGCGCGGCCGGTTCGAGGCCGCCGCGCTCGCCGAGCAGGACGGCCTCGGCGAGGGCGACCAGGGTTCCGGCGACGACGAGCTGGTTGCAGGCCTTGGCGAGGGAGCCGGCGCCGGTGTCGCCCAGGCGCCGTACGGTCGAGCCCATCGCCTCCAGATACGGGCGGATCCGTGCGACCGCCTCTTCCGGGCCCCCGGCCATGATCGACAGGGTGGCGTCGCGGGCGCCGGTCACCCCGCCGCTGACGGGGGCGTCGACCACCGTGATGCCGTGCGGACGCAGCTTCTCGGCCAGGGCACGCACCGCGACGGGGGAAACGGTCCCCATCACGACCAGGGTGTCCATGACCGGCCGTCCGGAGCGCAGTCCGTCCGGGCCGTCCAGCAGGTCGATCACCTGGGGGAGGTCGGGGAGCATGGTGAGGACGACCGATGCGGCGGCGGCCACCTGTTCCGGGTGGTCGGCGATACGGCAGCCGGCGGCCGCGGCGGCCTCCCGCGGGGCCTGGCCACGGTTCCAGACGAGGACGTCGAAACCGGCCCGGGCGAGGTTCGCCGCCATGGGCAGTCCCATCGCGCCGAGCCCGAGGAAGCCGACGGCGCCGGTGGCGACGGTGCCGGTGCCGACGGTGCCGGTGCGGACCTCGGCGAAGCTCACGCGCCGGCTCCCGCCGGAGCGTCCTGACGGTCCGTCAACTCTGCCAGGCGGCCGATCAGTCGAGGGCTGTCGACGGCATCCCGGTTGACGACGAAGGGGGGTACGCGTCCCGCCGCCACCTCCAGCACCGCCCGGACCGCGCTGCCGCCGTTCCCGGCGGACATCTCGTCGGTCCAGGCCAGGGCGTGCGGGCTGAGCACGACGTTGTCCATGCCCAGCAGCGGGTTGTCCGGGGCAGGCGGCTCGCTCTCGAACACGTCGAGTCCGGCACCTCGGATACGCCGAACTCGCAGCGCCTCGATCAGGGCGGCCTCGTCGACGATGGGCCCGCGGGCGACGTTGAGGAGCACGGCCGTGGGCTTCATCAATGCCAGTCGCCGCGCGTCGACGAGATGACGGGTCTCCTCCGTCAGCGCACACATCACGATCACGGCGTCGGCCTCCGCCATCACGGTGTCGACGTCCGCGAGCCGTACGCCGAGCGCGGTGGCGGTCTCCGGCGGGCAGTACGGGTCGTACGCCACGATGTCGACCTCGAACGGCCGCAGCAGTCCGACCAGGTCGCGGGCGGTGTTGCCGAGGCCGATCAGCCCGATCCGGCGGCCGGTGAGACCGAGGCCCATCCACTGTTCCTTCTCGGCCCAGCGGCCCTCCCGAACCAGCCGGTCCTTGGCGGTCACGTTGTGCAGCACGGCGAGCAGCAGGGTGAGGGCGGCGGTGGAGACCGGGCGGCGGGCTCCGTCGGGGGTGATGGTCACCAGTGCGCCGTTGCGGGTGCACGCGTCGAGGTCGACGGCGTCGTAGCCGACGCCGAAGCGGGCGAAGAGCAGTGGTGAGCGGACGGCGCCCTCGAAGGTGCGCGGTGTGACGGCGGGGCCGGCGAACAGGACGGCGTCCAGGCCTTCGACGTCCGTCGCGAGGAGTTCGTCGGTGTCGCGCGGCAGGTAGTGCCAGTCGACGCCGGCGGCGTCGAGTTCGCCGAGGCGGATGTCGCCCCACACGTTGCGGCCGTCCGCGTCCAGGAAGTCCCGGCTGACGCCGACTCTGAAGCCCAGGGCGCTCATCACAGCACCGCGATCGGGTTGACGGGCGAGCCCGTGCCGCCGGGGACGTTCAGCGGGGCCACGACGAACAGGAACTCGTAGCGGCCGGCCTGCGCGCAGGCGGCGGAGAGCGCTTCCAGGTCGAGGTTGTCCAGCAGCGGCACGCCCATGGCGGTGATCGCGAGGGCGTGCACGGGGGAGTGCAGCCCTTCGACGGGCGAGGGCCGCACGTCGCTGTCGCCGTCGCCGCCGAGCAGGGCGATCCCGCGTTCGGCGAACAGCGGCATGGCGTCCACGTGGAAGCCGGCGCTGGCGTTGTCCGGGTTCCAGGCGCCGAGTTCGGCGCGGCGCCGGAAGTGGCCGGAGCGCAGCAGGACCGCGTCGCCGTCGCCGATGGTGACGCCGAGGGTCTTCTCGGCGGCGGTGACGTCCTCGGCGTGCACGGCCCGGCCGGGCTCCAGCCAGTCGGTGCCCAGCACGGCGGGCATGTCGATCAGTACGCCCCTGGTGACCAGCGGGCCGAGCGCGGAGACCGAGCCGAACCGGGCGCCGGCCGCGTCGACGACCTCGCGTGCGGTGTGACCGTCGTAGAGCTGTCCGCGGTAGGCGATGTGGGAGAGCGCGTCGAGGTGGCTGACTCCCTTGCCGTGGTAGTCGACGGCGATGAAGTCCTTGTGGCAGGACGGTTCGGGGGCCTCGACGTCACCGAGGTCGGACATGTAGTGGAGGGCGGGCTTGCCGTTGTCCGGGCCGGGCGCCGTGTTCCACGGCAGGGCCGTGGGGACGGTGGTGCCGGTGCGGACCAGGGTGGTGGCGCGCCGTGCGTGCTCGGGGGTGACCCGGTTCCACGCGCCGCGGTCGGCGTCGGCGGGGGCCCAGCGGCCCCAGGTGCTCAATTCGTCGAAGAGCGTGTCGAACTGTGCGCGGGACAGGGCGGGTCCGTTGTCCGGCTGGGGGGCGGAGGCGTCGTCGCCGGGGGAGGGTGGGGAGGGATCGTGCGGGCTGCTGGTCATCTGCTGCTCAGCGCTCCAAGGCTCGCAGGGTGTCGTCGGCCGGCCCGGAGGGCGCGCTACGGTCGAGTGGTCCGGAGGGACGCGGAGAATCTCGACGGCAAAGCGTGCGCCGACGGCATTGTCGTTCGGGGGTACACGAGAGACAATAGCCAATATGCTGAACGACGAACAGAATGATGGGTGGAGTTGCTGGTGAGCGCAAGTGACCCGGGTAGTCTCGTTCCCGCTGTGACGCGGGCCGTGGCCATCCTCGACGCACTCGGCGAGGCAGAGGGGCGCCCGCTGTCGGTGAGTGAGATCGCTCGCGCCCTGGGCCTGCCGAAGTCCTCGACGGGCAATCTGTGCGCCTCGCTGGAGGCGGCCGGCATGATCGCGCGCAACGGCTCGGGCTTCAGTCTGGGGCGCAAGCTCGTCGAGCTGGGTGGCCGCTACCTGGCCACCGTCGATCAGCTGCGCGACTTCTACGAGCTGTGCCGGCGCAGTACCCATATCTCGCGGGAGACCGCGCGGGTGGCCGTACTCGACGGCTTGGACGTCCTCTACCTGGGGCGTTACGACGGCACGCAGCCGTTGCGGCTGACCGCCAACATCGGCGACCGCTTCCCGGCGAACTGCACGGCCACCGGCAAGGCCATCCTGTCCACCCTGGATCCGGCGGTGGCCGAGGACCGGCTGCGCGGCCGTCCCCTGACCGCGCTCAGCGAGCGGTCCATCACGTCCGTGCCCGCCCTGATGGCGGACCTGGCCGAGACCCGGGAGCGCGGCTACGCGATCGACGACGAGGAGGCCACGGCGGGCATCCTCTGTCTCTCCGTACCGGTCAACGGCTTCCGTACGGACTCCGCGCCCTTCGCGATCAGCGTCACCGTGCTCAAGGCCCGGCTCGACGACGAGTTCCGCGAGGCCCTGCTGAAGGACCTGCGGACCATCGCGGCGGGTCTGGAGAACCCCATGCTTCCGCAGGGGGCGCCGCCCGGCGGCTGAGGTCCGGGGGCTGGTCCAGTCTTTTTCGGTATCGCTCACGGCGGCCGTACGGAGATCTGTCCGTACGGCCGCCGTAACTTTGAGGCAATAAAAACCGGCCAACCCATTGACCAACATACTGGTGGCTGTACAGGATTCTGTCCGAGCCGATGGAATGGTCCTCGGCTGGCAGATCCCTTCGGAGAAGTCCGTGTATGACGCTCCCGATGACACAGCCGACACAGCTGACGCAGATGACACAGCTCCACACCGGCCCCTGGTGAGCATCCGGGGGTTGCGCAAGCGATTCGGCGGCACGCTCGCCCTCGCCGACGTCGACCTCGACCTCCACTCGGGCAGCATTCTCGCCCTATTGGGTCACAATGGTGCCGGTAAGTCCACACTGATCAAGGTTCTCGCCGGGGTGTACCGAGCGGACCAGGGCGAGGTCACCGTCGCGGGTCACCCGCTGGGCACCGACGCCGCCACCGCGGAGATGTCCTTCATCCACCAGGACCTCGGTCTGGTCGAGTGGATGACGGTCGCCGAGAACATCGCCCTCGGCACCGGCTACCCGCGCCGCGCCGGCCTCGTCTCCTGGCGGCAGGTCCGCCGCCGCAGCACCGAGGCACTGGACATCGTCGCCGGTCACCTGGACCCGGATGCCAGGGTCGCCGACCTCACCCGCGCCGAGCGATCCCTCGTCGCCATCGCCCGCGCCCTGTCCACCCGGGCCCGGCTCATCGTCCTCGACGAACCCACCGCGAGCCTGCCCGCCGCGGACTGCGCCCGCCTCTTCGACGTCCTGCACACCCTGCGCGACCGGGGGCACGGCATCGTCTACGTCAGCCACCGGCTCGACGAGGTCTACCAGGTCGCCGACAGCTTCGCGGTCCTGCGCGACGGTCACCTCATCAGCGAGGGCCGCCTCGCCGACCACGGCCCCGACCGCATCGTGCGCGACATCGTCGGGCACGCGGCGGAGACCCATCGCCCGCAGCCCGGCCCCAAGGCCCCCACCGGCGACGCCCCGACCGTGCTGCGGCTCACCGGCGTCACCACCGACGGGGCGGGCCCCATCGACCTGGAGGTGCGCGCCGGGGAAGTCCTAGGCATGGTCGGCCTCACCGGCGCCGGGCACATGGACCTCGGCCGTGCCCTCGCCGGCTCCCGTCCCCTCCACGACGGCGAGGCACTGCTCGACGGCAGGCCCTACCGGCCCGGCTCGCCCGCCGCGGCCGTCGACGCGGGCATCGGCTTCGTCACCAGCAACCGCCAGGAGGAGGGCTGCGCCCTCGAACTCACCGTCAGGGAGAACTTCCTGGCCAACCCGCGGGCCGACAGCCGCTCCCCGTGGCGCTGGATCAGCCCGTCACGCGAGTGCGCCACGGCACAATCGCTGGTCGAGAGGTTCGGCGTACGCCCGGCCAACCCCGAAGCACCCATCGCGACCCTCTCCGGCGGCAACCAGCAGAAGGTCATGATCGGCCGCTGGCTGCGCCTCAGCAGGCGCGTCGTGATCCTGGAGGAGCCGACCGCGGGAGTCGACGTCGGAGCCAAGGCGGAGATCTACCGCCTGCTCGACGACGCGCTCGCCCAAGGCCTCGCGGTCCTCCTCATCTCCACCGACTTCGAGGAAGTCGCCGACGTGTGTCACCGCGCCCTGGTCTTCGTACGGGGCCACGTGACCGCCGAACTCAGCGGTGAAGCCCTCACCGTCACCGAACTCACCCACGCCGCGTCGGCCATGCCGGCGCTGACCGGAACGGCGGACAACTGATGGCCACCGAGACCGAATCCGCCCGCCGTCAGGCCGACGACCCCGGCGGAAAGGCCCAACGGGACGGCGCCCACCAGGGAACCGCCCGGAGGGCGGCCAAGCAGCCACCCGGCAGCTCCGGCCAGGGCGCGGGCAGCGGCTCCCTGGCCGCCCGCCTGCGCGGCGGCCACCTCGTCGGCACCTACGGCCTGCTCGGCCTGACCCTCCTGCTGTTCGTGATCTTCGCGCTGGCCCTGCCGAACACCTTCCCGACGATGGACAACGCCTCGTCGATCCTGTCCAACCAGTCGATCCCCGCGATCCTCGCGCTCGGCGCGATGATCCCCATCGTCACCGGCAAGTTCGACCTCTCCGTCGGCTACGGACTCGGCTTCGCCCACGTCCTGGCCATGCAACTCATCGTGAACAGCGGCTGGTCCTGGCCGATCGCCTGCGTCGCCGTCATCCTCGGCGGCGGCATCGTCGGCGTACTCAACGGCCTGCTGGTGGAGTTCGCCAAGATCGACTCCTTCATCGCCACCCTCGGCACCGGCAGCCTCCTGTACGCCTGCACCGGCTGGATCACCGACGGCGCCCGGATCGTGCCCGGTCCGCAGGGCCTGCCCCCGGCCTTCACCGACCTGTACGACTCCACCTTCCTCGGCCTGCCGGTCCCCGCCTTCTACGTCCTCGCGCTCGCCGTGGTGCTGTGGCTGCTCCTGGAGCGCCTGCCGCTCGGCCGCTACCTGTACGTCATCGGCTCCAACGCCCGCGCCGCCGACCTCGTCGGCATCCCCACCCGCCGGTACGGCATCTACGCCTTCGCCGGGTCCGGACTCGTCGTCGGCTTCGCGGGCGTCCTGCTCGCCGCGCAGCAGCAGATCGGCAACCCCAGCGTCGGCATGGACTACCTGCTGCCCGCCTTCGTCGGCGCCCTGCTCGGCTCCACCGCCATCAAACCGGGCCGCGCCAACGCCGCCGGCACCGTCGTCGCCGTCGCCATCCTCGCCATCGGCCTGGCCGGCATCCAGCAGCTCGGCGCGGAGTTCTGGGCCACCTCCCTGTTCAACGGCGGCACGCTGCTCCTCGCCGTCGGCCTGGCCGGCTACTCCGCCCGCCGCCGACTGCGCGCCGGGGCCAGCGCCACCCGCCGCTCACTGTCCACGCCAGGGGCGGAACCCGCGACGGAGCGGCCCACGCCCGCCGTCACCGGTTCCTCCGCCACCGGCGCGCCCGACGGTGAAGCGCCGCGCACTCCCTGACCGCGGCCCAGCCCAGGACCGCACTCCCGCCTTCCTCTCTTCGCCTGCCCGTCACGCCGCCCGCTTGTCGTACGCCCTCAAGGAGCACCGCCGTGTCGTACCACCCCACCCGCAAGGCAACCCTCAGAGCCGTCGCCGCCCTGGCCGTGCTCACCGCTACGGTCGCAGGCTGCACCCGCGGCTCAGACAGCGCCGGCTCCACCACCGTGGGCGGCTCGGCGAAAGCCGGCTGCCCGGCCGTCCTGGCGAAGGCGAAGCAGGCGGTAGCGGGCGCCGAGGCCGTCGACACCCCGTGGGGCGGACCGACCACCGGCCCCAAGGCGGTCGCCGGCAAGACGATCGTCTACGTCGCCCAGAGCATGACCAACCCCGGAGTCGCGGGCGCCGCCGAAGGCGTCAAGGAAGCCGCCAAGGCCATCGGCTGGAGGGTGCGGATCATCGACGGCCAGGGCACTCCTGCCGGTATCCAGGCCGCCGTCAGCCAGGCCGTCGCCGTGAAGCCCGACGGCATCGTCCTGTCCGGCTTCGACCCCAAGTCGACCGCCCAGCAGGTCGCGCAGGCCAACGCCGCCGGTATCCCGCTCATCGGCTGGCACGCCGTCGGCACCCCGGGACCCAGCACGAACCCGAAGCTCTTCAGCAACATCACCACCAAGGTCGAGGACGTCGCGAAGATCAGCGCCGACTGGGTCATCAGCCAGTCCAACGGCCGGGCCGGCGTGGTGGTGTTCACCGACGCCTCCATCCCCTTCGCCAAGGGCAAGTCGGACCTGATCGTGAAGGAGCTCGCCACCTGCTCCGACACCAAGGTGCTGTCCACCTCCAACATCCCGATCGCCGACGCCAGCAGCCGCACCCCGCAGGAGGTCTCCGCACTGCTGTCCCGCTTCGGCACCAAGTGGACGCACTCGGTGGCCATCAACGACCTGTACTTCGCCGACGCGGCACCCGCGCTGCGGGCAGGCGGCAAGCAGGGCAACGGTGCCCCCTTCAGCATCGGCGCCGGCGACGGCGACCCCTCGGCCTTCCAGCGCATCAACAGCAAGCAGTTCCAGGCGGCCACGGTGCCCGAACCGCTGTCCGAGCAGGGCTGGCAGATCGTCGACGAGTTCAACCGCTCCTTCGCCGGCAAGCCCGCCAGCGGCTACATCGCCCCGGTGCACATCACCACGGCGGCCAACAGCGGCGGCGGCTCCTCCTGGGACCCGAAGGGATACCGCGAGGCGTACCAGAAGCTCTGGGGCAAGTAGGCGACACCGTCGGCCCTGGCACGTCCCTCCCGTCCTCCCCGGCGGGAGGGACCATTCCCCAGCCACGGTCCCCCTCTCGTCCTGCTTCCGTCCTCTCTCCTTCCTTCGTCCTCACACAGTCACTGGAGCTCACGCGTGAATCCGCACTCGACCGCTGCCGTCTTCGAGTGGACCGAGTTGGACCAGCGGGCCGTCGACACCGCCCGCGTCCTGGCCGCCGATGCCGTACAGAAGGTCGGCAACGGCCATCCCGGTACGGCGATGAGCCTGGC